>JAYTIB010000600.1:0-4047 GCA_043732205.1 Schlesneria sp.
GGACTGCCACGACACCTTGGCCCGGATGCCGCCGATACCGGCTGATTGCCTGAACGCCGGCAGCGAATTCCGCCGATCTCAATTCCCAACCGGGGACAGCGTCCACGGTCGGTTCTTCACACCTGTGCCACGTTGGAGACGGCCATGTTGAGATCGGACACATCGGGAATCGATCTGATTCGTGAATTGCGGCTGCGACACTGGGCACGGACCAATTACGTGCCGGTGGAGATTCGTTCGGACGACTGGCATCCCGTGGTCCTGGACGAAATGCGCCACCGCGACGAGGAGCTCGGCGAAGCGCGGGGCCGGCCGTCGACGACGCGCGGACTCGCGATGCAGGCCGAAGCCTCGTGAGGACCAGACTCATTCCAGATCCGGCGGCAGGATCTCGTACACGTCGAGTTGATGTTCCTCGTCTCCCGTGACCCAGGACCAGCGGAACTTGGTGATCGGGTGCTGCCAGACGTCATCCCGCGTCGCAAACGACCGCTTTACAATGGCGAACCGGGCCGGGCAAAGATTCACGTCCTTCAGCCCGAAGCTGTCCCAAGGGTAGAGCTTCAATTGCGGTTGTCCCGCCTGATCCCCCTTTACGCGATGGAAGCGGGTTAGGTTCTCCTTGAGATCCACGAAGTGCTTCGGGAAGAAACCGGAATAGCCGTTGACGAGCGGACGACCGTGCAGCGTACCCCAGTACATCCAGAGCGTGGTGTCCTCATAGTCGCGCGGGGCGTATCCCGTGGGGAACGGCAGACAGATCAGCGCGTCATCGGGCTGAGAGTTCTCACGCAGCCACAGGATCCAGGCGGGGGCCGTCGTCGCGGAAGGACACGTGTAGAGCGACTGGCGCGGCGGCCAGACTTCGCACATCAGGATCAGGCTCGACAGGACCAGCGGTCCCCACACGGACCACTGGAGCAGCCACTGCGCGGTTGATGGGCGATGAACACGCAATGTCCGGCGAGCCGCGATCGGGTCATCGCTTTGATCCGTCGTGGTCGGCGATTGCTCCGTGTTGTCTGGTGGCGATTCCGTCTCACTGCGTTGCGGTTCGCATCGCCAGCGTTGGGGATTCAGCAGATCCAAAGCCTCGATGCTGAGCCACACGACGGCCAACTGGACGAACAGCGCGAATCGAAACGGGCTGCGGATGAGTGCAAAGCCGGGGACATACTGTTGCAGCAACTCGTACGGGCACAGCCCCGCCAAGCCGGGCACCCACGGTGCGAACAAGGCGGTCGGTCCCAGCGACAAGCCGAACGCAACCGCTCCAAACGTGGCGGCGAACAGGCCCCAGCGCCGTCGGCCGCGCGTGACCAATGCCGCCAACAAACCGATTTGTGCGAGGATCAGTTTCAACGTTCCACCACCCAGCGGCCACACATCGCCGCGACCAACTTCGGGCGAGTCCCATTGCGGCACGATCGACCACGCGACGGTCTTCACCGCGATGGCCGCAGCCTTTGAATCCGGTTCCGGTTTCTCCACGAGTTGCGAGGTCGAATCCCGCGCGGGCCACGTCTGCGGGGTGTCGAGGTAGTCGCGCGGATGAGCCGACAAGTCCCGGATCAAACTCAAGTCGCGGGTCCATTGGTGCCGCGTTGCCAGTGACTTCTGAACCAAGACCAACGGGCCCAACAGCAAGAGGCTCATCAGCGCGGCCACGCCGATTTCAATCCAGAATTGTCGGCGAAAGACGTTCGCGTTGCAGAGGCAGAAGGAACTGGGAACAAGCAGCAACGCCAGGAACATCCCCCAGTAATTGCACAGCAGGTACGTCACACAAAACGCTCCGCCAAGTCTCAACGCGCGCAGCAGCGAAGCGGTCCAGTCGGTCCGCTGTAATGAGTGCTCTGTCGGCGGCGGGACGTTGGCGACAACAGTCGTGGAGCACGTTTCCAACGTGCTCGAATCATTTGAAGATGGGCACGTTGAAAACGTGCCCGACGTCCCGTGCGGACTCTTGTCCGAAGCGCCGTCGATCACTTTCCGATCTGCGCAGAGCCGTGCCACGGCATGCCACGTCGAAGCCATGTCCCCCGCTGTCGCGCCACGGATCGAGCTCTGCCGCGGATCGAAGACGTCGAGCAGCGCATGGACCGTCCAGACAATTCCAAACAGTGTCGTCAACTGCACGACGCCCGACTGCCACCAGACGAACGGCAGCATCTGGCACATCACTCCACCGCAGAAGGCCAGCCACGGCCGGTGCCCGATCCGCCGCAGCAGACGCTGGCTGCTCCAACCGTTCAGGGTCAGGATCAGCAGCAGATAGACGTTGTAGCCCAGGACGCGACTGCCGGTCAGCCAGACCACGGGCGCGGCGATCAGCATCGTCGGTTGCGCCTCGGAGAACGCGAACGCGCCGTCGGTCGGATGGAAGATCGGCGCGTTCCAATAACCCTGAAATCCTGCGGCCAGACGGTCCGAGTTCCACCACAGTGTCCAGACGTTCAACAGCGGCACGGTGGCTTCCGTTTCGAAGCCGATCGAAATCGTCGAGGCTGGCGACAGGCAGAGCGGCCACGAGGCAAACACCGCGATCGCCAGATACGCGCACCACGCGCCGATGCCGCAAACCCACGGGGAAGACCACAACCGGCCGGATCGTTCGCTGCCCGTCATGACCACACCGTGAAGGGGATTCGCGGATCGAGAAAGTCGGCATTCATCGGGAAAGCGCTGCTGCGACGACAGCAAGTCGGGTGCGTGAAATCTTCGCCTCAGACCAACGAATCGAAGAATTGCAAATTGCAAATTGAAAGACACCGGATCGTTCTTCAATTTGCACTTTGCAATTATCAATTTGCACTTTGCAATCTCTTCCCGAACTTGACTCAAAGAGTCTGATTCCGGACTCGAAGGACTCGACGGCTCCGGATCGCGAGCCCGTCGATTTCATCACGGCTCCAACACGATCTTGCCGCGCAGCGTTCCCTGCTTGTTCAACGTGTTGTCTTCCTGCAACTGGTGGGCGGCGGCAGACTCGCTCAACGGCAGCGTCGCGCCGATCTGCGGTCGCCAGCGGTTGAGTTCATACAGCGCGTTCAGTCCGTCGCCGGCGGTGCGCTGTTCCTCCGGGGTGCCGTTGAACATTGCGAACCCGATCAGTCGCAGATCCTTGACGTAGAAGGGACCGACCGGCAGTTCGGGTCGCGCCTGGCGGCCGGCCATCAGAATAATGCGGCCGCGCGGCGCCATCAGGCTGATGGTCCGGTCCAATGTCGGCTCGCGCTGGGTTTCGATCCAGACCTGAATCCCGCCATGCGGCAGGCTGAACGCCCGGAGCTGGTCATCAAGGTTGGCGGCGTGATAGTTCAGCGCCAGATCGGTACCGAGCTTCCGGCACAGCGCCAGGCTTTCGTCGCTGCCGCCGGTGGTGACGACGAACGCCCCGGCCGCCTTGGCGAGTTGCACGACACACGACCCCACACCGCCAGCCCCGCCGTTGACGAAGACGACTTCACCCGGACGCAAATCCGCGTGCTGGAACAGTCCCATGTGGGCGGTCAGTCCGACGAGCGCCCCCGCGGCCGCCTCGGCGTCAGTCATCGCTTTCGGTGTCCGATAGAGCCACCGTTCGTCGACGGCGGCGAACTCGGCGAACGTTCCCTGCCGGCCAAACAGGCCCTGGTTGCTGCCCCAGACGCGGTCACCGATGCCGAACCGTTTGACTTCACCGCCGACACGCATGACGGTCCCCGCCAAGTCACAGCCGATGATGTGGGGGAACTTGCTGGCCATCGCGACGGCACCGGCGCGGATGTAAGTGTCGATCGGATTCACCGACACGGCGCCGACCTGGACCAGCACTTCGTTGGGTCGGGGTTCGGGGGTGGGCAGGTCGCCGTACTCGATCACGGACGGCGCACCAGTTTTGCGAATGAACGCGGCCTTCATGCTTGCAACTCCGACAAAAAAACGCGGTTGTTCCGCGGGAAAACAGCTCTGATCAGAACGCGGTCGAATTGTATCGGCGGCGGCGCACAGTCGGAACAGTCGGGCTCAACGGGCGGTCTGTTTCCGCGATTTCCACCTCACGCG
>JAYTIB010000601.1:0-4044 GCA_043732205.1 Schlesneria sp.
CGGAGCGACGGGACTACGGTAGTCCCGTCGCTCCGCCGACGGGACGGCTCCGAACAGCCGGGTGATTTCAGCCGGATGGATTCGCGGGATTCGCGGGCCGTCCAAGTGCCGCATAGCCCGCCGCGTTGTTGACGTAGTGACGATAGTTCCAGGCCAGGCGGGCCCGTTGGGCTTCGCTCAGTTCCTTGAGTTGCCTGGCAGGGCAGCCGGCCCAGAGTGTGTGCGGTGGAACGTGCGTCCCTTCGAGGACCAGGGCTCCGGCGGCGATTAACGCTCCTTCGCCGATCACGCAGCGGCTGAGTACCGTGGCCGAGATCCCGATCAGCGCTCCGTCACCCACGATCGAGCCGTGGACGACTGCTTTGTGGCCGAGCGTGACGCGGTTCCCCAGGATGCACGGATAACCATCATCGACATGCAGAATCGAGCCGTCCTGCACGTTCGTTTCCTCGCCGACTTCGATCCATTCCTGATCGCCGCGCAGCACGCAGCCGTACCAGACGGAACTGCGGGCCTTCAATCGGACCCGCCCCACAACCACGGCATTGGGAGCGACCCAAGCGGACGGATCAATCAGCGGTCGACCATTGATGGCCCGCCAATCCCAATGTTCCTCGGGGTACGGAACCTCGGGCGGAGCGGCAAGCTGCCCGGTCAACAGCGGCCAGTCCTGTTTGATATCGTCCACGGACTGGAACTCTTCGCCGGGGTCATTCTCGGACATGGGAGGGCTTCCTGTGTGGGTGCTGGATTGGGTGTGCTCCGATGGCTTGCAGAGCATCGTACAGTGCGACGAGTCAACGGCCAGTCAACGTTCACACGCGTGCGGGCGTTTGCCCAATGGCACTCAGTTCAAGAACCCGAAGCGTGAGCGAGGGCGACGGTGTGAGGCGTTTCCTCGTTTTTCCCTCGCTTACGCATCGGGTTACTTGGTCAAAGTGAGTGCCATTGGGCGCTTGCGGCCGGAATGCAATTGGCTCACACTTCAGCCCCAATCGCGTATCGATCAGCCAGTGACGGGGCCGCGTCCATGAATCCAGTCCAGATCATCGCCCGCAAGCGTGACGGTCGCGAGTTGACCCGCGCCGAGATCGCCCATTTCATCCAGGGCTTTTCCGCGGGACGCATTCCCAACTATCAAATGTCGGCGCTGGCGATGGCCATCTATCTGAAGGGGATGTCGGCGGAAGAGACCGCGGCGCTGACCGAGGAAATGCTGGCCTCCGGCCGCAGGCTGTCGTGGTCGCCGGCGGGATCGGTTGCAGCGTCGGAGGATGCCGCCCGCAATGCAGACGCGATGCCCCGGTTGGAACGGGCGTCACGCGCCAGTGGTGCCGATCGTGAACAACACGTTCCCGGCGCGGGCACGATTTCATTGGAGGATGACTTCGCGACTTCGGGACTCGACGCGCGCGACACCGTCGATCTGGGCGAGGACTCGTTCGTTTCACCGACGGTCCTGCTCGACGACACCGCGCCACTGGTCGACGATTCCGGCCGGGGCGGGCACGACACGGTCGAGCTTGATGTTGTGACCGCACCGGCCGTCCGATTCTCAGCCGGTCGCGGTGCGGTTGTCGACAAGCATTCGACCGGCGGACTGGGGGACAAGACGTCGCTGATTCTCGCCCCGCTGTTGGCCTGTTGCGGCCTGCGAGTGCCGATGATTTCTGGACGGGGATTGGGGGCGACCGGCGGAACGCTCGACAAGCTGGAATCGATTCCGGGCTTTCGCGCGGATCTGTCATTGGACGAGATTCGCGACGTGACCGAGCGTGTCGGCTGCGTCATCACCGGCGCGACCGCGGACCTCGCACCCGCCGACCGCAAGCTGTACGCGCTGCGCGATGTGACGGCCACTGTCGCGTCGATCCCGCTGATCACGGCGAGCATCATGTCGAAGAAACTGGCCGAGGGTCTGGACGCGCTCGTCTTCGACGTGAAGTGGGGCAGCGGCGCGTTCATGAAGACCTTGCCGTCGGCCCGGAAACTCGCCGAATCCCTGGTGGAAACGGGCCGGCGCAGCGGCGTGAAAGCGGTCGCCCTGCTGACAAACATGGACCAGCCGCTGGGACGCATGATCGGCAACACGCTGGAGGTCGACGAAGCCCTCGACATTCTCGCCGGCCACGGACCGGCCGACCTGTGGACCGTCACTTGCGAACTGGGTGCGGAGCTCTTGATGGCGACCGGCGGCGCGCCCGATTACGAAGCGACCCGATCGATGCTGAACGATCACATCACATCGGGACGGGCGATGCAGAAGTTCCGCGCGATGGTCACCGCCCAAGGAGGCAACCTCGACCTGCCGCGACCGCGCACCGATTTTCAGTTCGACATCCGCGCCATTCGTACCGGATACGTCGGTCGGATCAATGCGGAAACGCTCGGCATCGCCGTGATCGAACTCGGGGGCGGACGACGGGTGCTGTCGGACAAAGTGGATCATGCCGTCGGGTTGGAAATGCTGGTCCGCATCGGCGACCGCGTGCAACTCGGACAATCGCTGGTCCGCGTCCATTGCCGCGAGGAACAGGCCGATTCGATGAAGCCGCTGCTGCGAACCGCGATCCCGATCCGTCCGCAACCGCTGGAATCTCCGGTACTGATCGCCGAACGGATTGGCTGACGGGAACAGCCTGTTGAAATCGTAGAGCAGGCGGCTCGCCTGCTCGTATTTGTCGATGAAATCACAGGCGAGCCGCCCGTGCCACGACTTTAGGCGAGCGGCAAGAGTTGTCGTACCCAACCAGTGGCCAGAGAAGACGAAGAGGGAACCACGAATCTCACGAATAGCACGAATCTGAAAGGCGAGAGGCGAAGGCGGCGGACCTCGTTGTTCCACACTTTCTTCGCTCTTCTCCTTCCTCTTCAGATTCGTGTCATTCGTGAGATTCGTGGTTCTGTTCCTGGCTCTACGGCGAACGGCAAGAGTTGTCGCACCCGACCCCCATCGGGTAAGCCATCAGTTGCCGCTCGCCTTTTCAAAAGGCTGGTAAGCGTTCTTTCCGCCGCGTTCGAACTGGCAAGCTCGATGACTTGCGGCTCTGCCAGACGGTCAAGCATCAGTTCACGAACAGGAATTCGTTGCTGTTCAGCAGCAACCGACAGACGTTGGCCAGGCCGTGCTTGCTGGCGTACGCCGTCAGCGCGTTGAGTTCGGCCTCCGTGGCCGGGCGGCAGAGGATCAGTTCGACGGCCCGCCGGACCTGTCGCCCGAACTGCGCGTCCGGTGCCTCGTCCTTTGCCGTGTTGCCGGCGACGTCCGTCTGAATCCGGGTGGCGATGTGTTCGCAGTGTCGCGCGATGAAGACATCGTTCCACAGGGCGAGCGCCTGTTGAACCGTCACGCTGTTCGTGCGCGACGGGGTGATCTGGTCGCCCGAGGGACAGTCGAGTGTTTCCATGAACGGATCGGGCAGCGTCCGGAACAGGAAGCGGTAGATGCTCCGCCGCCGGCCGAGATCGCTGTCGAGATTGAACTTGGTGTAGTCCACCTTCGGCGTGACGTGAATCCCCGGCTGCAAGTCGAACTGCCGGTCCGATGGCCCGCCCATGCGGAGATCCAGTCGACCCGAAACCTGCAGGACCGCATCGCGAATGCATTCGGCGTCGAGGCGCATCCGGTTCATGTGCGACAGAAAGCGATTGTCGGGATCGGGCGCGGGGACGGGAGCGCCGGGATCGCGAACGCCGGTCTCGACACTCGCCGTCTGACGGTAGGTCGCACTCGTCACAATCATCCGATGCAGCCGCTTGAGCGACTGACCGCCATCACGAAACTCGACCGCCAGCCAATCGAGCAACTCGGGATGAGTCGGCGTTTCGCCCATGTGGCCGAAGTCGTTCAGCGTGCCCACCAACCCGCGGCCGAAGTGGTGATGCCAGACTCGATTGACGATCGACCGCCACGTCAGCGGATTCTTCGCGTCGGTCAGCCAGTGGGCGAGTGCCGCGCGGCGCGCGGACTCGGGAGCCGCCGCGTCGACCTCAAACCGCGACGGCAGTCCGGTGACGCAGGCCAGTGATCCCGGCACGGCCGGA
>JAYTIB010000602.1:0-10413 GCA_043732205.1 Schlesneria sp.
CACGAGTGCCGGGTGCGAGGCAATGCCGCTTCTCTCTTCAGGCTGACCACCCTGTTGAAGCCGCCCGCACATCAGGCTGGTCCGCGCGAACTCCGTCACCGACGGAATCGTGGAGATGCCCGGACGATTGAACGGTTGCTCCGGTTCACACAGCGTGGTCCATTCGTGCTTCGGCAGATCGGCCTGCAACTCACGAGCGACCGCCACGCTCATCCCATCAATGACGGTCAGCAGCAACGAGGCAGTCGCCGCGAGAGGCGCGACGAGGACTTTGGTGGTCGCTTCATCGACCGGCTCGCGAAGCGCCTGTCGTATCGCCAGGGGAGAGTCGCACTGGTGAATGGATAAGGCGTGCTCGCCATCACGTTTCTGTGAATCGCCGGTCCAGCGCCCGTTGCTGTGAATACCAATCACGCGTGCGAGTGGCAGCTTTTGATGGACGGCTGCGACTTGCGACTTGATCTGACTGAAGGAAGGAGTGGCCATCGTCATGGTTTGGGCGTTCCCCCTTCAATGATCCAACTGACACTCAGCCGCGCGGAATCTCCGGGCCGCACTTGGTTGTCCAGTTCGGACAACAACTCTTTCGCAGCCTGCAACGTCAGATTCTGCTTCGTCCCCTGAGCGACAATGGTTTGCCCCCGCTTCGCAACGGGTGTGACCGATGGCGGAGTGTTCAGCGGGGCGACCGACGCCTTGGGTGTGGCAGTTGTCGTTGGTCTGGAAAGGAGGTCAACCGCTTTCGCCTGCGCTCCCTTGAGCGTGGCCGCGAGCTGCACGGCATGTTCATCACTCGCCAGCGCCTACCGAGTCTCGTTGAGAATCAGTTGAGCCGCGTCCCGACGCTCATCCTCGAACTTGCCGATCGCGGCAAACAGATCCCAACTGATCGCCTCCAGATTTCCTTCGAGTTCGGCCGCCCGGCCAACACATTCTCCCATCGCCGTTTCGCTGGTCGCGATCTGCGCCTTGGCCAGCAGGCCGACGAGGGCGACCGACTCCGCACTGCAAATTTGATCCACCAGGTCGCGAGTGGCGAAACATCTGCCGATCCCCTTCCTGGGTCAGCAGGATGTTCATGACGTTGTCCTTCATCCGTGCGGTCTGCTCGAACGCGGCGTCGAGTTGCTGGCGTGCGGCGGTCGTCTTGCACTTCAACACCCGCTTCTCCGCGATGGCGGGCAGGTTGCGGTCTTCGAGCGTGATGGTGTCGAACCGGCCCCCCTGCCAGTCGAGCGAATCGCTGAAGCTCAGTTTCTCGGCACCCGGCACATGGTCGCCCACCAGCTCGCGCAGGTCGCGTTGCCGTGCCACGAAGCTGACCAGCGGAATCGGACGATCGGCCGACTGGGCCTCGACCAGGTTGGTCAGCTTGGCCGCCTCGCGCTTCACGAATCCGAGGTCCGCCGAGTTCATCGCCAGCCACAGAATCAGTTCGTCGAGGAACAGAATCAGCGCGTCGTACCCCTGACTTTTCGCGTGCTGGGTGAGGATCGACAGTCCCTTGTCGAACCGGACAAAGTTACCGCCGCGATTGCTGATGACTTCGGCGTGAGACGAAGCCACCGTCTTGAGCAGCGTACTGACCAGACGCAGATGCGATTCCGAGTCGGGTGGTGCTTTCGCGGCGGCATCGAACGATGCGGCATCCCAGGCCGAGGCCAGATCGCCCCAGTTCGTCGCACCCGATCCATTGCCGTGTCCCGCGTTCAACCGTTTGAAGAACGGCTCGTCGCCGTAGTTCGATCATTCGGCACTGGCCTGTGCGATCAGCGAGGCCGAGACATACACCGGTGGAATGGGTGCGGTCGGATGAGTCCGCCGCATGAACTCGACGTAGTTGCCGAGGATGCCCGATTCCATGTCGTGAGCGCCGATCATGTGATACGGCACCAGCAGGAATTTCTTCCCCACCAGCCAGTCGTTGTGCTTCTGAATCACCGCCGCCAGTTCGCGGATGCCGCGCGCGGTCGCATCGCCCTGCAAAATCAGATGCAGCACGGCCATGAAATGGCTCTTGCCGCTCCCGAAGCTGCCGTGCAGATACGTGGCCTTGCTGGTCCGTCCCTGCACCGCGCTGCGAATGAACGACAGCGCGGCGTCAAAGCACTTCGCCAGTTCGGGGGTGACGACGTATTCCCGCAGCGTCTCGGCGGGATCGTTGACTCCCTCGGTCAGCCTGAGGACGAAGTCCCCCTTCTGCACGCGTTCCGGGATGTCGATCAGGTCTTTGATGAGAGTCATGGTGCTCACATGGGGGTGCGGATCATTTACTGGCTCGAAATTATCGGTACTGGCGGCACAGTGTGTTGATGAGAAGCATCTACTCGGGATTGTGTTCCAGATGGAGCATGCCACAATGAAAGGACACCGATTGCGAGTCGGTGGCCTTTGTTAATTTCCTCATGGCATGGAAATGAGCGTATGAAAGTCAACTTTGGAATCGTTGGGTTCATAATTCTTGTCGTCATCTCCCTTTTCCTGTGTTTTGTGCCCCAAAGAGTGCCGGGGCACCCACTCTCAGGTGGGCTTGGCCTGATTGCCGCAGCAATCGCATTGCACCGCAAAGACTGAGTACCAACTCGCCGCCATCAACACACTCTGCCGCCAGTACCAAATTATCATGCCGTGGCGGAGAGTTCGACCTTTGATTCCGACGTTAGCGCGACCTGTGGACTCAACGTGTCAAACGCGACGAATCGCAATTTCAGAACTCGGCCATCGCTGAGCAGGATTTCATGCGTCAAGATACCGTCTTCGCCCACGTCGATCTCGTCATAGAGCCAGTGCGGATGCGTCGTCTCGAAGATTACCGCCTCCAGGGGACGCGACACGAACGGTTCGGCCGCCAGTACGTAGACCAGCAGGCTGGGCTGGTGACCGGCCCGAACCGAAAGGATCGCCACATCTCCCGGAGATCCGGGGATCGAAATCTTGGTCATTCCGAGGTACTCCGCGTCGTGCAGACACAGTTTCTCGCCCAGGTGGCGAACGCTGGTGGGCAGTTTGCCACGGATGCGTCTCACATGCTTGCGATAGTCGCTGAGGGCCTGTTCCCACTCTTCATCGGCGCGGTTGGCAACGCCATCGTCCGACGCATTGAAGGCGACATAGCGTGCCGGGGTGAAGTATTTCATGGTGCTCACTGCGCCTTTCGGTGAGGTGTCTCGTAGAAGGTGTGCCCGGTTGGGGGACGGGACTGCGGTTGATAGTGGGGAAGGGAATTGCGTCCGGCGCTGGCGTGCGGTGGACAACGACGCCAGGGACCATTGGCCGATTGCTCGATCCGTCCCGCCAGTTGGCGATTGGCTGACAAGTCGAGCCCACACACGACGACATCGCGTCCCGCTTGGCGTTCGATGACGGCGTCGGCTTCTGTGATCGTCGCTCCTTTAACGACTTCGCCCGAGGAACCCAGGCTCGCCATGTGGATCGTGGGTACCGAGGGTTCGGTGGTGACTGTCCCGGCCTTGGCCATTCTATCGCCTCCTCCGTCCGCTGCGCTGCGGTGGCACCCAGGCTTTGAGTTGGTCGAGCGTCTGGCCGAGTTGTTTGGCTTCTTCGTTGACGAAGCCTTCAAAGTAGTCGCCCATCGCCATGCCAAAATTGGGATCGATGTGATTGTGCCATTGTTTGAGCCACGGCAGTAGTTCGATCAGGCCGGCCAGCAGGGGGATCAGGCGTGGGTCGTCTCGGCCGCCGAGGCGTTCTTGGATGTCGACGCAGTACGCGCTGATGGCTTTGGCTTGTTGCAGGTGGTCGTAGCCGGCCCAGGCGATGACGAGCGTGTTGTCGGGGCCATCGCAGTGGGGGAAGCTGATCCAGCGTTCCTTGGGAACGTCGAGCTTGCCGCGCAGCCGCCAGAGGTGGCTGTCGAGGAAATCTTTCGAGTCGTACTTGAGAGGGACCGGGATGGGGGGAGTTTTCAGTTGTCGGTTTTCAGTTTTCAGTGAAGCCCCTTCCTCAACTGACGACTGATCACTGACCACTGACAACCTATCCTCTTCCCGCTGCAACTCCCACGTCTTCTCCCACTCGGCCCGCTTCCTCAGTCCCGATTCCTTGTAGCGGAGCACGGGGAGCAGCGGGACGCATTCGGCGGCGACGAGTTCGGTGACGAGGGCTTGCACGTCGAACGCGGGATCGTCGCGGAACAGTTCGCCGACCTGCTGGAACTCGGCGTCCTGCCGAGCGACGTCGGCCAGCTTGGCGACGGAGACGAGGGCGATGGGGAGCTTCCCTTTGGAGTGCGGTGGCTCGACACCGCTTTGGCTTGCGGCGGAGCGGCTTTCTTTTTCTTCCCGGTTGCCCACATCCAAAGAAAGCGGCTCCGCCGCGTTGGAAAGCGGTGTCAAGCCACCGCACTCCAAAGTCATCCGCCCATCAAAATCAAAATAGCTTTCCAGGCGATCGAGCAGCCATTCGCGGAGGGCGCGTGCGAGCTGCGTGTCCCACGGCTCGGTGTTCCAGCGGCGTTTGTATTCGGGTTGTTCGATGAGCCGGATGTTGGGGTCGCTGGCGATGAGGTCGATGCGGCGTTGGACGAGTTGGCGGTAGTCGGCGGGCCACTCGGCGGGGAGTTCGGTGATCGGCGTCGAGCCGTGTCGTTCAAACCACGTCGTCTGCGTTTCCCCCGCCGCCATCTTCCGAGCCAGCACGATCTCGAACGCCCGTTGGCCGAGGGACAGGGGCGGAGGTTCACGCAAAGGCGCAGAGGCGCAAAGGTCGGAAGAGTGCTTGTCTTCCTTTGCGCCTTCGCGCCTTTGCGTGAGATCCTCTTCCATCAATCCATAGAGCCGGTAGCACTCCCAGTCGAGTTCCTCTTGAGCGGCGATCATCTGCGACCGGGCGCATTGAGCCGCGGACTGGGCGGTGGCCAAGGCCGCGCGGGTGGGCGCTCCGCGGGAGGCGATCGCGACGGGCTGAAAATCGCGCGCGGGTCGCGAGGCTGTCGAGCAATCGCGCCGTGAGCAGCGGACGATCAGCCGGCAACGGGAACTTGAGTAAGCCGGTGGCCGTGAACTCGCGAAAGTTTTCGAAGGCGACCGTCGTTTGCCGCGCGCCGTGCGCATCAACCGTGCTGCCCTTGTCATGAAAGATCTGCTTCATCCAGAAACAGCCGATGGAGCTGTTGAGGAGACCGAGCAAGCCGAGGTGATCGACTTCACTCGCCTCACGCGGCAGTTTGATCACCGGGGCCGATTGCTTGAACACCTTCCCGTCCCGGTCCAGCACGAAGTGATTGTGTGTCGCCACAAACGCAAACACGATCGACAACGGCGTGCGAAAACGTTTCTCGAAGAACATCGAATACTCGAACCACTTTAAGTCGCGTTCAAGCTGCGTATGTCCGTACGCCACGCGATCCGACAGTTGTGTCCGATACCGCCAGAGAAGGCGCAAAACAGCAAGCGAATCTTCGGCCTCTAATGAATGTTCGTTGTACGGCCAAATGGCACCAGTCAACACGATGTAATTCCAATTGCGAACCTCGTCGCCCGCGACTAAGGGGCTGTGCATTTACTACGTCCGAGTTTGCAAAGTAGGGTGCGTGGAGTCTTCGGAACGCACCATCGCTGGAACAGTGATTCTCCTGCCGGTGCGTTCCAAGACTCCACGCACCCTACGGCGAAACCACTCTCGGAAGTAGAAACTGCACAGCCCCTAAGGGCCGTATGAAGCGAGGCGCAATCTGGTGGCGGCGGCAAACATCCGAGGAGATGAGATAGGCGTCATCCTCTCGGGTAACCGCGCCGAAACCAATCTCATCGCTGACGCTTCTCAATCGCCCCTCGGCAACTTCGTCTAACTGCTCCTTCAACTCGCTCGCACCGCCGCCGCCGATGGACCAGGGGTGTTTGTGGAATAGCTCGCGCGGCGAGTCGGTCACGCTCACGAACTGGTCGTGCGACTGGAGCCTCGCTCCCAATGCAGATCTCGACGCTTCGCCTTCGTCCCGAAGGGGCAGCTCTATGTCAGCCCAGGGCATCGCCCTGGGTGAGGATGCCCCCGATGACGGCAAGCCCTGAAAGGGCGGCTCTAACCCACGCTCCGTTAGGGCCACCCCTTCGGGGTTTTGATTCATTTCCGGCGACACGTTCCCAGGGCGTTGCCCTGGGCTGACATAGGGCTGCCCCTTCGGGGCGGAATCCGATGCCGCTCCCTGACGGTCGCGAGTCGCTGTGGTTTGTGGTCGGTCAATCAATTCCACAATCGCCGACCACACCAATCCCCGCGCCGGATCGTCGGGAGTCGAAGGCTCGCCCCGAATTCCCATCACCGTCCGCAGCGTGCTCGCCATCGGCGGCCGATGCCGTCCAAACAAAATCACCGTCGGCGTACCGTGGCCGGGAATGTACGCGCCGGCAGTGTCGATCACATGCGTCAGGTCCACGCTCGGAAAGAACGACTCGATCAGCTTCTTGCCGAACTCGCGCTTCATGAAACTGTTGGACGTAATCTGTCCCGTGTATCCGCCGGCGACCGCCAGCCGAAAGATCTGCTCCAGAAACGGCACGGCCAGCGAATACTGCCTGTGGCACGACGCGAATCGTTTGCGGTAACGATCGTTGAGTTGCTTATCGCGCGGCACGATGTAAGGCGGGTTGGCCACGACCGCGTGGTACTGACCGCCGCGCAGCAGCCGCTTCAACTCGGGCAGGTTTTCACTCCGATAGGCGTGGTCGCACTCGTCAAAGCTCTCCGAGCCGCGACCGTCAGGGAGTGGTGTCTTCTGTGCGTCGGACGAAGAACCGCTTCCTGACGGGCGCGGCTCGAAATCATTCGCGAGGGCGAAGTCGAGTTCCTGCTGCCCGGCCGTGTACTTCTTCCCCCCCGCCGCCAGCGGCGCATGCAGCAGCGAGTCGCCGCAGACCAGATTCAGCCGAAACGCCGGAGCATCCGCCAGACGCTCGATGCCACACGCCCGCATCGCCGCCAACAACAACCGAAACCGGGCAATCGCGATCGCAAACGGATTCACATCGACCCCATGCACACTGTCCAGCGTCCGCTGCACCAGCTCCCGCACATTCGTCCCCGGCTCACGACGCTGCCAACGATCCAGAATCCGCCGAAAGCTGCCCAGCAAAAAGTGCCCGCTGCCACACGCCGGGTCGATCATTTTGAAGTGGGTGTCGTGGGGATTGGCAGCGGCGTTGATGGGACGCATGGGATGAATGGGATTTATGGCATTTTTATTCGTCCCATCAGTCTCATTCGTCCCATCAGTCCCATTGATGCAACCGCCAATGACCAACCCAAACTCCTCCAGCGCCGGTTCCAGCGTGCGTTCCAGGATGAACTCTTCGACGAACTCCGGAGTCTGGAGCAGCGCGTACTTCTTCCGCGCCGCTTCCGACAGGTCTTGATACAGGTCACCCAGAAAGCGGGAGTCGTCAGTTATCAGTGGTCCGTTGTCAGTCGTCTGCTGCGCTTTCCCCAACTGACCACTGACTACTGACCACTTCCAAAGTCATGCACCAGCAGGCCGCTGTTGGCCTCGATCTTTTGAAAGAACTTCAGCAGCTCCCCCGCCGCGTCACCGCTCAGCCAGTTGGGCAACTCGCGAATCGGATTGTGCTCGCCAAACAGATCCCGCGTCCCCGGCAACGGCGCGAGCTCATCAAACAGGCTCAGCAAATAGTCGCGATCGGTCAGCGTCGGATGCTCGCGGAAATAGAGCTCATGCTCATCCCGCGCCCGCTGGAGCCGATTCGCGCCCGAGCCGCGCCCGTCAGGAAGCGGTGTCTTTTGTTCGGTCGGCGAAGAACCGCTCCCTGACGGTCGCGGCTCAATTCTTCACAGCCTGCGACGCGGGCAATGTCCGCCTGACTCGGCCAATGATCCACCTGTTCAGGATCGAGACCGAGCAGGAGTTGAATCGCTCGCTGGGTCGATTCTCCTTCGCGGGTGCCGGTCTTCAGCAGACGCGCGGCCAGCGTGTCCACACTGAGACTGCTGACATCGATCGTTTCCGGTGGTGATTCCGTCTCTTCGATCAAAGCGGCCTTGTCGCTCGACGGATTGCCGAGTCGCGTCCGCAGCGTCTTCACGGCGGAAATGATCTCGCGACGTGTCTTGTTTCCCACGCCGCGCATCCGCATCAACCGCCGCATCGGGATCGTGAGCAGATCCTCGACGGTCAGGATGTTCGCGCGATCGAGTGCGTTGGTGGCGCGCG
This sequence comes from Schlesneria sp., assembly GCA_043732205.1. Lineage (GTDB taxonomy): Bacteria > Planctomycetota > Planctomycetia > Planctomycetales > Planctomycetaceae > Schlesneria. The sequence goes on from JAYTIB010000602.1 coordinate 8,183, forward strand.
TTCCCAGCGTCAACTCGGCGATGGTCGAGTCGAACGTGGCATCGGCCAGCGACTGCGCGAGCAGTGACTCGTCGGCGTGGTCCGACAGCGGGCCGGGTTCATCAATTCCCTCGAAGCACTGGCTCCAGGCGTGCAACATTTCTTCGGCGTTGTCGAAACGCTCGCTGATCTGCCGACGGAAGGCTTTTGTAAAGAAGTCGCCGAGCGGCTCACGCAAGTCGGCGTCGAAGACTTCGGGGTCGATCGTGATCTCTGTCGTGGGGCTGAGATGCGACGGGTCGGTTGTTCCATCACCCCACTTCGGCAGTCCGCCGGTGGTCAACTCGAACAGCGTCGCGGCGGCGGCGTAACGTTCCGCGTGCAAGTCCCAGCGGGCGGGCTTTCGCAACGGCAGCAGCGGATCAAGATATCCCGTGGTCCCGGCGCGAATGTTTTCGGCGGGAGTCCGTGACAGGGAAAAGTCGAACAGCACCAGATGCAGCTTGCTGCCGTGTCCCACCATCCCGACGGCAATGTTGTCCGGCTTGATGTCGCGATGCGGAATGCCCTGCTCCTCCAGATAGTTGACCACACCCAGCAGGTCGGCCCCGAACCGTTGCAGCAGTTCGAGATGCAGTCGGCCCTCACGACGGACTCGCAGCCCCAGCGTCTCGACCGTCTGCTTGTCCTTGTCGGCGAACACGGGCCGCATCAGAAACGCCGCAAACGGGCCGATCTCCAGCGACTCGACGAAGTCCACGAGGCCCGTATGCCGCATCTCCGGCTTTCGCAGAACATCCGCTTCATCTTTGAGTCGGCTGTTGTTCTCCGGACTGTTCGCGACCTTCATCACAAAGTCCTGGCCGCCCCGTTCCACCAGCAGCGCGATCGAGCATGATCCTTCACCCAGACGCCGGATCACTCGAAAGCCGCCCGGCAACTGATCGCCCCTCTGCGCCCGCGTTGGATCGTCGATGGACTCTTCGTCGGGGGATGTCAGTTCGTTCTCGACATCATCCAGTTGACTGAGGAAATCGGCGACCGAGTCCGCTCGCTGCGAGACATCCGGATGCGTGCTGTACTGAATCAGGTATTGCAGGGCCTCACCCGCTCCATTGAGCACCGAACTGATTTGCAGGCCCTTGGTCTCACGCAGCTTGTTGCTCAGTTCGAGGCCATTGGTGGCGGGAGCCTCCCCCGAAAAGATCTGGTAGGCGATCGCCCCCAGTGAGAAGAGGTCGAGGTGTTCGCCCTCACTCTGGCCCGAGAAGGCTTCGGGAGCCATGTAGGCGCTGCTGACATCATCGACCAGCCGATCCACATGCGATGTCGCGGTCACGCCCTGCGAAGCCCCCGACGAGGACGTGCCCCGGCGATAGCCCACCTGCCAGTTGAAGACCTTCACTCGCGGCCGGTCGCTGTGGGCGTTGGTGATCAGGATGCTCTGTGGACTGAGCGCCCGATGCACGATCTTTTTGTCGTGGGCATAGCGGACGACTTCGGCAATCTGGCGGAGCAGGTCCAATTGCAGATCGACACCGAGCGAGTTCTTGCGTTGCGCGAGAAAGTGATCGAGGCGAATGCTCAGCGGATCGTGCTCGAAGATCAGCGCGGGACCGACTTCGTGCTCGGTGTAGCCATACGCCTTCAGGATGCCGGGATGCTGGAGTGTCTCCAGCAGTTGGAACTCGCGCAGTGCCGCCCGTTCGTTGGTCTTGCGGGCTTCGGCGGACTCACCGGTCCGCACGAGATACAGTCGAATGCGGCGCTTCGACTCCGCGACCTGGACGTGCGTCGCCTGCCAGTCCTGATAGCCGGGACCATCTCCCACCAAGTGGTCGAGCGTGTAGTCGCTGACTTTGCGATGCCGTTGCGACGGACGGATGCCCGCCTGTTCCATCGCCTGGCTCAGAACTTTGGCCATCGGCCGATCGTGCGTTCCTCGGGGCGTCACATCCAATCCCGGACATTCGCGGCGCAGGATCGCCGCGAGGATTCCCGGCCGGGCGGGCTTCTCGCTCACAGCCGCTTTCTCTTTGTCGCGCAGGCAGACTCGTGCATCGTCAACGCTAAGAACTGGGGTTGGGTGGCCGGGGCTGGACTGAGGCTTTGCGAAGGAAGCCCCGGGGTTTCGCGAAGACGCTCCAACCCCGGCCACCCCATCATCAACCCCCAAACTTAGTGTTGACGACGCACTCGCAGCAGTCCGTGGCCCTGCAAATCGCAATGGAGGTCTGGTGCCGAGCAGAACA
>JAYTIB010000603.1:0-4041 GCA_043732205.1 Schlesneria sp.
CTGGGTCAAAGCCGGACGCGCCGAAGAACTCTTTCATCAAACAACTTGCGTCACACCGACACTCGCGATTTAATCCCAACGTTTGAAGAATCCGCCCCCGGATGACAAGAGCCGGTTGGTGACGGGGAGTGAGTGGTCGTTTCGAGGTGCGTTTTCAGGGCCTGAGCCGGGGCGTTGCATGAGGCGGGAAGGCGGTTTCGTGAACAGCGCGTCAGGCGGTGTGGCGGGGGTTGGATTGGTGGGGGGAAGAGTGGTCCCATGTGTTGTCACCGGGGACCGCCGGGTCATGAACGCACCCCGGACCGGAGTCTCCCTTGCCAGATTGCCCGCTGGCAGAGCCTGACTCCGTTCATTCTCCCCATCGCGACTCGCGTGGTCAGGCCAAGGTCATTTCTGATATGCTTCGCCCGTCCACGGGACCGGCACGATTCGCGGTCGCGATCTCGCTTTGCCGCAAGGATGCTGCCGATGCCTGCGACTGCCCCACATTTCTCCACAGCGCCCCTGGCGAACTGCGTGCTGGGGGTGGACCCCGGCTTGAACCGCACGGGCTACGCCATTCTGGAGCGTTCCACCAGCGGCCCGGTGCTGCGCGAAGGAGGCGTCATCCGATCGACGGCTGGCTTGTCGCTGGCGGAACGGGTCACGGAAATCGGTCACGGGCTGCGCGAAGTCATCGCTGAATTCCAGCCGCAGGTCATGGCGATCGAGCAGGTGTTTTCCTCCGTGCAGTTTCCGAAGACAGCCATCCTGATGGCGCATGCGCGGGGGGCCATCCTGTATGCGGCGTCCGATGCGAAACTGGCGGTCGTCGATTACGCCCCGCGCGAGGTCAAGCGGTTGCTCACCGGCAGCGGCAAGGCATCGAAGGAGCAGGTGCAGCATGCCATCCGCAATGAGTTGGGCCTGGATCAGGTTCTCGAACCCAACGACGTGGCGGATGCATTCGCCGTGGCCCTGTGTCACTACTACAGCACCAGGACGATTGTCACCCTGGTGAAACCCTGAGGAATACCGATCTTGATTACTCGCATCACGGGCAAGCTGGTTCGATTGGGTGAAGACATGGTCCGGCTGGAGGTCGGCGCGTTCGAGTACGAACTGTACATCCCTGAGTTCGTCCGGCGGCAGTTGCAGTCTTTGCTGGGAAGTGAAGTCACGCTGAAGACGATCCAGTACATCGAAGGCAATGCCCAGGGGAGCCGCCTGACACCGCGACTGATTGGATTTCTGTCCGACGCCGAGATCGAGTTCTTCGACCTCGTCTGTTCGGTGGACGGCATGGGAGTCAAGAAATCGCTGCGGGCGATGGTGCGGCCCGTGCGCGAGGTGGCGGAGGCGATCGAAGAGCAGAACGTGAAGGAACTGAGCCTGCTGCCCGGCATCGGTCCGGCCATGAGCGAACGGATCGTCGCCAAGCTGCGCCGCAAGATGGCCAAGTTCGCCCTGATGGTCGCCAAGGAGTTTCCCGAGGCGGCGACGTCAGAACGAAGCGTGCTCAACGAGGCGTTCGAAGCGCTGCTCAGCCTGGGTTACAACTCGGTCGAAGCCCGCGACAAGATCGACACCGTGGCCGCGACCAAGACGAAGCTCAAGTCGGTCGAGGACGTGATCCTGGCGATCTATCAGCAGGAGCGGAAGTGAGTCTCGCGGGCCGCGTCGACCGGCATGCAACCTCACGCGGTTAAACGAAAACATCTCATTCATGCCCGCGACCGGCACAAACGGCTATTGACCGAAGCGGCGGACGCAATTACAAGCCGCACGGTTAACAGGGAAGTTGTTTCTCGCGGAAGGAGTCCGCTCATCATGAGACATGCGTCGTGGATCTTGTTGGTCGTCGTGCTGGCCGGTTGCCAAGGTCAAAGTGCGAAGCCGCCGACGGCGACGTCGTCGTATTTGACGGCCGAACCGATGCCGCCCGAAGTCGCGGAGCTGCTCGAACAGGGCGACCTCGCGGCCGCTCTGGCCAAGGTCGATCAGTTGATCGCGCGGCAGCCCGGCGAAGCCATGCTGCATTCGATCCGGTCGTCCGTGCAGCAGCGTCAGGGGAAGATCGATGCCGCCATCGCCGATCTGAACAAGGCCATCGAACTGAGCGGCCAGGATCCCCGGTTGTACAACAACCGCGGCTTCGTGCTGCTGGGAAACCAGCAGTTCGCCGCCGCGCTGGCCGATTTCGACCGGGCCACGGAACTGGCTCCGGAATACACGAACCCGTTCAACAACCGGGGTCTGTTGCTGATCGCCAAGGGACAGTTTGCATCGGCCATCGAACAACTGGACCGAGCCCTGCGGTTGGATCCAAACTATGTCGACGCCTACAACAATCGCGGCTTCGCGGCTTTTCAAGCGGGAAATGCGGAGGCGGCGCTGGCGGACTTCAACAAGGCGCTCAGCCTCAATCCGAAATACGTGAATGCCTTTAACAACCGTGCTCTGTTGAGGGCTCGCGTGGGGGATTTGGAAAACGCGATCGACGACCTGACCAAAGCGATGATGCTCGAACCGCTCAATCCGAAGTACTACCAACACCGCAGCGAAATCTTTCGCCGGATGTCGGAACCGAACTTGGCGCTGGCCGACGAGGCCCGGCATGACTGGTTGCTGGGGAGGCAGGAATTGAGCGCCGCGATACTGGCCCACCCCAACGATGTTCGCCTGCTGCTGGAGCGGGCCAAGCATCACTTGGTGGCCGACGATTCGGCCAAGGCGATGGAGGATGTTCAGCGGGCGCTGGCCATCGAACCGAAATCGGTTTCGGCGCTTCTTCTGCGGGGCAAAATCCAGTTGACCATGAGTGATTTCCAGAATGCACTCGACTCGGCCAACGCCGCGCTGGAGATCGAACCGCGGCAGGAAGCATATTCGTTGCGGGGCGACGCCTGTCTGGGGTTGAAGGACTATGACCGGGCGATCGAAAGTTTTGCGATCACCCGGCGGATCGACCCCGCGGTGGCGGAAGCCTACTTCCGGAAGTCGCAGATCCTGCTGGCGTCGGGCGAGGAGGACGCGGCGAAGGTCAGTCTGGCACGGGCGGTGGAGTTGAATCCCACCATCGGCGGGGCGGCGAAGCCTCTGGTGGACGCCGAGCGCGCCCAAGAAAATGAAGAAGCCATCACGGCCCTGCTGGAGCGGGGCAGGCAGTCGCTGGAGATGGGCGATTTCCAAACGGCCCTCAGCGATGCCAACGCCGCGCTGAAGATCGAACCGCGACAGGAAGCCTATTCCCTGAAGGGTGACGCCTGCCTGGCATTGAAGGACTACGACACGGCGATCGAAAGTTACACGAAGACGCGGCGCATCGATTCGTCGCTGGCTGAAGCCTACTTCCGCAAATCACAGTTGCTGCAGGCCTCGGGAGACGAGGCGACGGCGAAGGAGTATCTCGCGCGGGCCGTCGCGCTGAATCCCACCATCGGTGGAACGACCAAGGCTCCGGATGACGGTGATCGTGCGCAGAAGATTGAAGAATCGATCACGGCGATCCTGAAGCATGGCCGAAGCTCGCTGGAGTCGGGTGATTTTCAGGCGGCGCTCAGCGATGCCAACGCCGCACTGAAGCTCGAACCGCGACTGGAAGCGCATTCGCTGCGCGGTGACGCCTGCCTCGGTTTGAAAGACTACGACACGGCGATCGAAAGTTTCGCGAAAGCCCGGCGCATCGACGCGCCGGTGGCCGAAGCGTACTTCCGCAAGTCGCAGGCTCTGCGGGCCGCGGGCAAAGTCGATGCGGCGACGGACAATCTGAAGCAGGCGTTGGCACTCGATCCCGATGTGGCCGCCCGCTTGCGGTAGTGGTCGAACAACTTTTATTTGCCCCGTAGCACGGACGCCTCGTCCGTGCGGAACCCCCGATGTCGATGGACGCACGGACGAGGCGTCCGTGCTACAGCAATCCGGCAATTCCAAGTTGTTCGACCCCTATACTCCACGCGGTCATGCGTGAGATGTTTGAACGAGCCGCGCGAGGTCTAGTGGTGGAAATGGAGCCCATGTCGACAACGTCATTGCGAACGAAAATTCAGGGACCGATTGCCG
>JAYTIB010000604.1:0-10394 GCA_043732205.1 Schlesneria sp.
CCCATCCGCACGCTCGACAGCAGATGCATGGTCTCTTCGGAACTGATGGTTTGCGCGTTGCGCAGAATGCCGTATGCCCGAGAGACTTGGTCATGCAGGCCGCGCCGGTTTTCTTTCACCAGGGCGTTCCGGACGCGCCGTTCGTACGACAGGATGTTCGGCACCACGTCCTGGATCGTCTTGATCAGTTGCTGCTCGCTCTTGCCGAGCGTGACCTGGTTCGAGATCTGGTAGAAGTCGCCCATCGCCTGGCTTCCTTCACCGTACAGACCGCGCACGGCCAGCCCGATCTTTTGCAGAGCCTGGAAGACCTTTTGGATTTCCTTGGTGATGACCAGTGCCGGCAGATGCAGCAGCACGCTGACCCGGATGCCGGTTCCGCAGTTGGTGGGACACGCCGTCAGATAACCGAGCTTCTCGCTGAAGGCATAGGTGACCTCGGCCTCGATCGCGTCGTCGATGCGGTCGATTTCGGCCCAGCATTCGTCGAGAGCGAAGCCGCTGTGCAGCACCTGCATCCGCAGATGGTCCTCTTCGTTGACCATCAGGCTGACGTTTTCCTCGTCGCTCACGCCAACGCCCCGACGACCGCGGTTTTCGGAATGTTCGCGGCTGATCAACTGCCGTTCGACGAGCATCTGCCGGTCGAGCGGTTCGAGACTGCTGACGGAGATGTAGCTGAGTCGCCGTCCGACAGCGAGCCGGTCGATCTGAGCGTGCAGGAGCTCTTCGATCTCCGCCCGCGCGCCATCGTCGGCGCGGTTGGGGAAGGGGAATTGAGCCAGGTTTCGGGCGAGGCGAATCCGGCTGGACATGACGATGTCCGATTCCGGCCCGGTGGCCCGCAACCATTCGCCGCTGGTGTGAGTCAGTGACTCGATGTCCACGCCGGTGTTCCCATTGTTAGCTCGAACCTGGCCCCCGCCGCGTTGATGACGGCGGGCGGCGAATCGAGTTTCAGCGACGGTGCTTCTTATCAGATGCGGGTGTGCTTCGGGTCATTCCGGCGGTGGTTCCTCTTCCATCGGCCCGGTCTCGACGTGCCGGATCGCGTCGCGGATCAGTGCCGCGTCTTCGTAGCGTTCCTCTTCCACCGCCGTTCGCAGATCGGTTCTCAGCTTGATGAGCCGGAACTGATACTGACTGGAATCGGGGGCGCGCTTGGGGATCTTCCCGCAATGCTCCGTTTCGCCGTGGATGTTTTCCAGCAACGGCAGCAGTTCGTCTTCGAACGCAACGTAATCGTGCGGACATCCCAGCCGGCCCTGCGCCCGAAACTCCTTGAACGTGATCCCGCAACTCGGGCAGACCCGTTGATCGAGTTCGTCGAGGTCTTCGGCCGCTTCCGCTTCCGTCCCCGGAGGCAATTCATCGGGAGCGCCGGAGGGAGCCTGGCTGAGATACTCCTTGGCACACAACTCACACAAATGCAGAGCCTGAACTTCACCATGCCGAAGTTCGGTGATGTGCAAGACGGCGGGTTTGGAGCAGCGACCGCACTTTTTCATGACAAACGTGCCAACCGGTTCAGCGGGACCGGATTGATTTCACGGAGGAGACCGAAGCCGTTGTGACGCTGGAAGTATCGGCAGCGCCAAGGTCTCGGTCGAACTAGACCGGCCGAATTCTAGCCAGCCCCCAAGGGGTGTCAAGACACGGGGGGAAAGTGCAAAGTGACAAGCGCAAATTGAAAAATGCAAATTGGGAAGATGTGTCGCGCGGTCTTCTTTTTCGTTTGAAACTTTGCGTTTTACACTGGTCACGATGCACCATTCAAATGGGTGTGCATCTCAATTCTGGGTGAAATTGAACGGACGGGTTGTTGTCGACGCTGAAGGAGTAAGGCGAGCGACAGATGGTCGTTTGTCCCCAATACAAGCACGACGCGCAAGCGAGTGAGTTTTCAGGCACACTCGCTTGCGCATCGTGCGTGTATGCCGATTCCTGCCGCTCGCCCAAGAGCCTCCGCGACTTCGACAGACTGGGATGAACAGCCTTTCGGATTCCACCCAGAATCGTGACGCACACCCCATTCAATTCATGAACCTTCACCCGCATTGCCGTGTCCTGTTGTCGCGATCACCCTTCTTGACCCTCAAACTGCCGACCGGTATCATCCCCCCGCGTCACGCATCCTCATTGTTCTCGAAAGCCGAAGTTCCGATGATTCGTTCCCTGCCGAGACTGCTTGGTCTGCTGCTTACCTGCTGAAAGGCGAGGTCCGGGGAACGTCCTACCGCATCCAATGCACAAGTTCACCCTGAGGTCTCGCGGCCTCGGGGTTTTTTTTCGTCCAAGGGACTGAAACGACGGAAGGGACCAAAGGAACGTCTGCTACTGGTCCCTGTCACCGACCTCTGCCGTTCTGATTCTTGTTCTCTTTTTCCGATCCACTACCCACCACCCACTGGATCGCCCATGACCGACACCGTCACCATCTTCGACACCACGCTCCGCGATGGCGAGCAGTCGCCCGGTTGCAGCATGACCATGCCTGAAAAGCTCAAGGTCGCCGAGGCACTGGTGGAACTGGGGGTCGATGTCATTGAGGCGGGATTCCCGATCGCCTCGCCCGGCGACTTCGAAGCGGTCCGCGCCGTCGCGCAGAAGTTCGGCGATCGGACCACGATCTGTGGACTGGCTCGCTGCCGCCGCGAAGACATCGAGCGCGTGGCGGAAGCGTTGAAGGGAATCGCCAAGCCGCGGATTCACGTCTTCCTCGCCACCAGCCCGATTCACCGCCAGTACAAGCTGAAGATGGCCGAGCAGGAAATCGTCAAAGCGGCTGTTGAACACGTGCAACTCGCCAAGTCGTTCTGCGACGACATCGAATTCTCGCCTGAAGACGCTGCGCGCACCGAACTCGATTTCCTCTGCGAAGTGGTCGAAAAGGCGATCGCGGCCGGAGCCACCACCGTCAACATCCCCGACACGGTCGGCTATGCGACACCGAACCACTACTTCAAGGTGATCTCACACTTGAAGCAACATGTTCCCAACATCGGGCAGGCCGTGATCAGCACGCATTGCCACAACGATCTCGGCCTGGCGGTCGCGAACAGCTTGGCGGCGGTCGAAGCGGGTGCCCGGCAGGTCGAATGCACGATCAATGGTCTCGGCGAACGCGCGGGGAACGCGGCACTCGAAGAGATCGTGATGGCGATCAAGACTCGCAAAGACTTCTACAACGTCGAAACGAAGATCAACACGCCGAAGCTCTGCGGGATCAGCCGGCTGGTGTCGAGCATCACCGGGATGCTGGTCCAGCGCAACAAGGCGATCGTCGGCCAAAACGCCTTCGCCCACGAGGCGGGGATCCATCAGCACGGCATGCTCCAGAACCGGTCGACGTATGAAATCATGCGCAGCGAGGATGTCGGGTTTGTCGGCGAGAACCTGGTCCTCGGCAAGCATAGCGGCCGGCATGCGTTCCGCGCGCGGGTCGTCGAGTTGGGCTACACACTGGACGAAGCCCAGCTTCAGAAGGTGTTCGACGACTTCATCGCCCTCGCCGACAAAAAGAAGAACGTTTACGACGCCGACATCGTCGCCCTGATCGACAAGCAGACGACCGCATCCGTCGACCGCTGGCGACTCGTTCAGTTCCACATCGGCGCGGGGACCGGGACGATCCCAACCGCGACCGTCGAACTGTGCGACGAAGCCAATCCCGCCGCCCCCGTCAGTTTCCGCGACGCCGCGATCGGCGACGGTCCCGTGGACGCCGTCTGCAAGGCGATGGAGCGGATCATCGGCGTCACCGCCGACCTGAATGACTACCAAGTCCGCGCGGTCTCCGGCGGCGAGGACGCGCTCGGTGAAGCCAGCGTCGCGATCAGCTACCTCGGCCGCCGCTACCACGGCAAAGCGGTGAGCACGGACATCATCGAAGCGAGCGCACTGGCGTACTTGAAGGCACTCAATCGCGCCATCAGCGAGAACCCGATTCAACCAGCATGAACCGCGGGACAATTTGGAGCGCGGCGATTCATCGCCGCTTTCCTTGCTCTGTTTGTGTCCACGATCGGCGGCCTTTGGCGTTCCCATTCGCGGCCCAAAAACAAACTCGACGAGGTTGGAATGCAAGACCGTCGCATCTGGATCCCGATCGTCGCCGCGTTGGTGCTCACCGCTGTCTGCGTCTGGCGGGTGGTGACGAACAAAGAGCAGAACTACGCCGACCAAGTTGCGGTGGCGGTGGTGATGCGGCCGGCTCCGGCGATTGAAGGGCGCGACTCCGACAACCATCTCGTACGGTTGGCCGCGTTCCTCGGGCGACACAAGATCATCGTGCTGTTCTTCAATGGTGAGGCGGGCCGCGACGCCAATCCCAACACCGCGGGTGGAGACAAAGATCCTGAACTGATGCGGCTGCGCGAACGGTTCGAGGAGCTGCAATCGCACAACGTCAAGGTGGTCGCGGTCAGCGCCGCACTCCCTCAGCAGAACCGCGCGGCGATGGACCGCGTCGGCAAGTTTCCGTTTCCTCTCGTGACGGATATTGATCCGCTCGATCCAACGAACACGCTGCGCATTCATCGGCAATGGGGCCGGATCAATGCCGAGACCGACAAACCACGCACGGGGGTCTTCCTGGTGGACCGCAAAGGCCAGGTGTCGTTCAACGTCGAGGGACCGAAGCCGATGGCAAGCGTCGACGCGGCCGTCGATGCGGCGATCAAGTAGTGGTCGAACGACTTTCATTTGCCCCGTAGCACGGACGCCTCGTCCGTGCGGAACATTCGATACCGATGGACGCACGGACGAGGCGTCCGTGCTACAGCAACCCAGCAAATCAAAGTTGTTCGGCCCGTGGGTCGACTCGCCACGGCACAGCGCGCCTCGACGGATTCGCGGCGGCTGATGCTCGCGTCCGGTGCGGTCAGTGACTACCATCCTCAGTTCGTTCCGCCCTCGTTCGGGGGTGGACTCTGCCGCATGACACTGACTGAACCCGAACGAGCCACCCATGACCGACTCGACCGCGCCCTCCGCCTCGTCACCCACCGACTTTGTCCCGCCGCATCCCGGTTCGCAGCAGATGCCCCGCTGGGATGGCGGGGAGTTGCCAGACGCTCCCGTGTTCCAAATGCGGAACTGGACGGCGTTCATTGGCCCGAGCATGGTGATGGCGGCCGCGGCCATTGGCGGCGGCGAATGGTTGACGGGCCCGCTGGTCACGGCCAAGTACGGCGGAGCGCTGTTGTGGTTGTCGACGCTCAGCATCCTCGGCCAGGTCGTCTACAACATCGAGATCAGCCGTTACACGCTGTATACCGGTGAACCGATTTTCACCGGCAAGTTCCGCACGCTACCGGGTCCGATGTTCTGGTTGCTGATCTACCTGGTCTTGGACTGTGGTTCGCTGCTGCCCTATCTCGCGTCGAATGCGGCGATTCCCGCTGCGGCGGTCTACCTGAACCGCCTGCCCGATACCGAATCCCGATTCATGGACGCCACCCGGACGGAGGAGACAAAAGAGGATACTCTGCAGCAGCGATTCCAACGGCTGGATCTTGATGGAGACGGAAAGCTAGCACGAACGGAAGTTCCGGGCCGGTTTCACGATCAGTTGACACCGCTCGGCGATCGGTTTCACGCCACCGAACTGACCCTGGAGTTGCTCACACGCGACGCGACGTTGCTGTTGCGGCTGGGGTGCGTGCTCTTCATCTTGCTGCTGATCCCACTCACCGTCGGCGGCAAAATCTATAACTCACTGAGGGTCATCATGACCTTCAAGCTGATCGTGGTCATGGGCTTTCTGGTGTTCCTGGCGGTGTTCTATTCGAACGCCGACACGTGGAAGGAAATCAGTTCTGGTTTTTTCAAATTTGGCAACGTGCCGGTCGTCGCTGACGAAGACCTGAACGGGGACGGCAAGCAGGATCCCGGCGAGGCCAAGCACCAGCCCAAGGTCGAAAACATCGCTTCCAGTTGGAGCCAGGGACGCCTGTTCCCGCGCCTGGATCTGTCGATGATCGGAATCTTGGTGTCGATGATCGCCATCTCGGGGAACGGCGGTCTGACCAACACGCCGATCAGCAATTTCACGCGCGAGCAGGGCTGGGGCATGGGACGCCACGTCGGCGCGATCCCCAGCATCGTCGGCGGCCACGCCATCGAACTGTCGCACGTCGGCATGGTCTTCCAAGTGACCCGTGAATCCCTGCAGCGCTGGACGAAGTGGGTCCGGCATGTCGAGCGCGAACAAATCTGGCTGTGGATGCCGGCCTGCTTCTTGGGACTGGCACTGCCGAGCATGCTGTCGGTCCAGTTCCTGCCTCGCGGGACCGAACTGAAGGACAGATATATTGCCGCCGCCATGACGGCTGACGGTGTCGGCCAGGCGGTCGGCGGCCCGTCCGTGGTGATCAATGGGACAGACGGGGCTCCACCCACAGTTCGACGGCCGCTGTTGAACTACACGTTTTGGTGCATGACGCTGTTTTGCGGATTCCTGGTGCTGGCGACCAGCATGGCCTCCACGGCAGACGGCGTGCTCAGACGATGGGTCGATGTCTGCTGGACGGCGCTGCCGTTCCTGCGGAATTGGGATACCAAGCACATCGGGAAACTGTATTTCTCGGTCCTGTGCGTCTATGCGGTCCTCGGATTGTGCATGCTGGCGTTCGTCAAAGGAGATGTGCTGCTGATTTTTTCGGGGATGATCTACAACTATGCCCTCGGTTTCAGCAGCCTGCACGTGGCCGTCATCAACTCGGTGCTGCTGCCTCCGGCATTGCGCCCGAGCATCCCGCGACGTGCGATGCTGGTGCTCGGCGGGCTATTCTTCCTGACGGCGGCCATCGTGTCGACAATCGTCGAAGTTCCCAAACTGATGAAGGAAATCAAGAAGCTCAATACTCCGCCCGCCGTGGTGAAACCCGCGACGTGACCTGCTCTGCCGATTTTCAAATCCTCAAATCTCAAGTCACAAATTGAGTTCAATCCCGACGCTTTCAACTGCGAACCGAATTGCTCGACTCGGAGAGTCGAACGACACCAATCACATCGACAAGGAGGACACGTGAACGATATTTCGGGTTGGCTCTCACTGGCTCTGCTGCCGCTGGATTCCCTGCTTCTGCTGGCACAACAGGGAGCTGAAGCGGCCAACGACAAGTTCAGTTTTCTGGAGTTGCTGCGCTGGGGCTTCGACCTGCTGCTGCATCTGGATGACGAGTTGAAGAAGATCGTCAATCAGTACGGCGTCTGGGCGCATCTGATCCTGTTCGGAGTCATCTTTTGCGAGACCGGCCTGGTCGTCACCCCGTTCCTGCCGGGCGATTCCCTGTTGTTCGCGGCCGGCGCATTTGCGGCCGATCGTTCGCTGCGCATCGAGTGGCTGTTGCCGCTGTTGATCATCGCGGCCATCGCCGGTGACACGTTGAACTATTGGATGGGACACTGGTTTGGTGAGCATGCCTTCAGCGGCAAGATCCCGTTCCTGAAGCACGCCCACCTGGAGAAGACGCACCGCTTCTTCGAGAAGTACGGCGGCAAGACCATCATCCTGGCCCGGTTCGTTCCGATCATCCGGACATTCGCCCCATTCATCGCGGGGATGGGCTCGATGAACTACCGCCTGTTCCTGCTGTACAACGTCGTCGGCGGAATCGTCTGGGTGCTGATCTTCGTGCTGCTCGGCTACTGGTTCGGAACGCTGAAACTCGTCAAAGACAACTTCGAACTGGTCATGGTCGCGATCGTCGGCCTGTCACTCCTGCCACCGGTCTGGGAGCTGGGCCAACACTGGCTTGCCCAGCGGAATCAACCGGCGGCCAAGCCCGATGAGCCGCTGACGCCCTCCGAAAGTTGACGATCAGTTGGTATTGTCAACAGCTTTGCGCCGCCAGTGCTTCGAACACTCGCTGAGAGCGAAGCCCCTCACCAAAGGCTCCCGGCGATTCTGTTGTTTGACGCCGAACGCCCAAGTTCAGCAGCGGCCGCCACTCGAAAGGCGGAAAGCCGCGCAACCAACGCAATAGGGCGGCCGTCGGCTGCAACGTCTGGTTCGGCGTCTTGACTTCCGCTAGCGCCGCAGCGCCAACATACCCGCCACCGCACCGAGGAGCAGCGCCGCGCCGACGAGGGCTGCGACCACGATCCACAGGGCCAGGACGGTTTCGCTCATCCCGACCTGGGTGCGATAGGGATCTTGGCCCAGGTCGGCGTCACGCTTACGGCACTCGGTTGATCGACGGAGCCGCGCCCTCGAGTTGTCCAGCTTCTCCACCAGTTCCCAACCGGCGCGGGCTTCCTCGTCCAGCGCGGCGCGGAACCTGGCGGGATCTTTGAATGCCCCGGTGGCGCTGCGGATGATCTTGTATTCGATTGCCCCGGAGGGGTCGGTGTTCATTACGGTCATTTCTTCCTCCTCCTGCTCCCGCCTCCGCCGCGCGGCCGCGGCGGCCGCTGCTGCCGACATAGTTGCCTCCACGCTCTTCGACGCCGAACGTCCAAGGTAAGCCGACCGGACAAGCGGCGCGAACCACGACAGACGATCAACGAAGTCAAAGACCTTCACCCGCCGAAAACCCGCCGCTTGTTCGGGTCCGCTTGAACCGCTTGTTGGGCATTCTTCTGGTCTTCTGACTTCTATCTTGTTCTTCGTGGTTGTTGGGCGAGTGCTCGGATTGCGGTTCCTGACCTTTCGGCCGTCAGACCGCATTCGATCTGCCGACCGACATTCAAAGGCTGTGAACCTTTTCGACAACCCATTCGCGGATGAGTTCGGAGTCGTTGAGGCCCTTCGCCTTCGCGATTTCATTGACGACCACTGCGTCTGCGGATGACAGGTGAACCATCACTGCTGTTTCACGCTCGAAGACAGACTCTGTGACTTCTTCTAAGTCGGTTTCAAAGTCGGTCAGATCGTGCGTGTCCCAAAACTGAGCCAGTTCTTGAATAGAATCGCTGTGGGGAAGGTGATTCGTGTTCATCGGGTTTTCCATTCGCGAAAGCGGCGTTTTTCTTTGTCGGTCATTGAACGTGCCGTAATCGGGTAGCCATTTCCGTCTGGGAACGTGATGACGACGCAAAACAAGTCACGGCCGGCAGCGGTTTGCCCAGGCACATAGTAAACCGGATTTTGGCCTTCCGATTTGGCACGAAGGAACAACGAACGGCCAAAACAGACCTGCTCAACTTCTTCCGGTAAGACGGCATGCCATGCAATGTGTTCAATTCGCTCATCCGGCCAGAGGAGGTTGTGAATCTTCATGGGCCGAGTCTATCAAGTGACAGCGAGTGCAAACAAGATAACCATCACAGGTCGTGGTTCCGGCATCGACCGGCGATTTGCCATCGAGGACACGACAGACATTCAAGCGGAAGTTTGTTTTGGTTTTTGGTTTGGTTTGATCGCCCAACGACACGGTTAACCGGGCCGCGGCCAACCAACGTTGATTTCAGAAACCGCGCGGCCCGCGGCTCCGGTTGAACCGATTGTTCGGCAATTACTCCGATTGAATTCATGCGGTGTTGGGTCAAACGCAATTGGTTGATCGACGCAGGTCAGGATTGAAGGGGGACGCTTGAGCGTATATCGGCCTGTTGCTGCCGCACCAAATTAAGCTCGGGGCGGAGGGTTCGGCGAACTGTTGGACGACGGCTTGAATAACCGCCAGCCGACAATATTCCCGAGGACGACCCCGACAGTCATCATGCCGGCGAACGCAAGCGCGCCCAGCCAAGGTGGGAGTTCGATCATTGGTTTTACCACGAACAGGGCGATGGAACCTGCCACCAAGGCCCCTCCCGAGCCGGTGAGTCTGACACGCCAGTCGTCAGGATAAAGTTTCACGCGGTTACCTTTCGCAAAACACTTGAGTTGCCGAACGCCAAGGTATCCGACGCAGGGCGCGACGGCTCGTCCCCGCAACCGGCTGAGATCCCGCGTTCGGATGGGCGCATGGTTAGGCGGTCAGACTGCCCCCATCCCATTTGTGCTCAGGGTCCGGGTAACGACTGCGTTCACTTGCCGGGCCGGCTGCAAAGAACGTGATGTCGCGAAAAACCGTAATGCCGGCCCGGTCAAGTGCAACGCCTTGTTAGCCGTCTTTTCGTAATGGCAATGGCTCCTGGTTCATCTTATTAATTCGCTGTTGCAGAGCAATGCAACTTGTTTCGTGCAACCATGGCTCGAGTATTACTGGAATTAAATGCTGTAGCCGGTTCGGAATCGGATCATTTGCCAGTGAATATAAGTCTTGTTCGGATGAGACGTCACTCTTTGAATGCTTAAACGTGACCGATTCGACAGCGTTCGCTGCTTGATGTTTGAGGAGATCAAAGGGGCGGATTCTTCAAACGTTGGGATTAAATCGCGAGTGTCGGTGTGACGCAAGTTGTTTGATGAAAGAGTTCTTCGGCGCGTCCGGCTTTGACCC
>JAYTIB010000605.1:0-10391 GCA_043732205.1 Schlesneria sp.
CTCCAGCAGGAACTCTTGCAGGTTGTCGATCAGTGCCTGTTCGAGTTGCGATTCGGTGTACCGTTCCTCGCGTTTCAGCCCGAGGAACTCGAAGACGTACGGGTCGCGGATCATCTCTTCGGGCGTTGTGATGAGTTCGCCATTCTGAGCCAGCTTCATCACCCCCGCCGCATCGCGACTGAGACCGACGCGCTCGAAGAGCAGGCTGTCGAGTTGCCGCTTCAGCTCACGCACCGACCACCGATTGCGAACTATTTCGACTTCGTAGAACGCCCGCTTGAGGGGATCTTCGATGCGGATGAGTTCCACGAAATGAGTGAACGGAACCTTCTGAACGAGCTGCGTGACGTATTCGTGATCCTGCCATTCCAATCGTGGCTCGCCCTGATTTGTGGGCTCGGGCAGGCTGAGGGCCAATTGTGCAGTCAGTGACTGCACAATTGGGTAGCAGCGATAGAACTCGCGAAACAGAAACAGATTTCTCCGCCCAAAGCCGCGCCCCAATCGCTTCCGCAGGTCGGCGGCCAAATTGTCGAGCAGCCGTTCGCCGTACTTCGCCCGGTCGCGGCCATGCTGTTCGTACTCGAACAGGTAATGGCCGATCACCCAGTTGCGGAGCGTCAGCGCCACGTTCGTCGCCTGCACGGCCTGACGCTGCGCCGACTGATGAGCCTGTCCGATCGCCGCGATCAGGCCGTCATACTCCAGCGCCGCACCCACCGCAGCGGCAGTCCCCGGTGATGCCAATTTCTGTGACAGGCGTTTGGCCATGAATCATCCCCTGAGTTGTGTCGTGCCCTTTCCCTCGCCGCGCCAGTTTTCGTTTCGGAAGACAGGGCGGGGCGAGGGGACAAGAATTCAGACGTACGCTGTCGTGTTAGACTTGGTCCCGGCGAAGCGCCATTCCGACATAGTACGTGCCGGCACCATCGGTCACGAGTTCATCGCGTTCGGCGGCACTCAATCCGCCGGCGAAGTCGTGGCGATGCAGCATCACCCGCCCCTGCTGCGCCAGATCCAGCACGGCCCGATCGAAGCGCGGTTTGTCGAGCTGCGCCACTCGTCGCAACTCGCGCGCGGCCACCAGCGCGCCGTTGTCTGCGGCCGGTTCAATGCGTCGCATCAGAGACACGAGGTCCACCCCGAGTTCTTGTCGGGGCAGCTCACCGTCGCGCGCGGAGACACTTGCACCGGCGGAAACGCGCGATCCAAACGGCACGCCGGTCGATTCGACGAGTTGGACCAGAGCCCGTCGCAGTTCCTCACCCGGAACGCCGGCCGCCGTCAGTTGAGCGACGATCTTCGTCAATTGCAGGCCCAGATCCCGCAGGTACGGTTCCGGCGACGGTGGCCGGCTGCCGAACAGCGTCGATTTCTTTTTCGGCAGCGGCGGGTGTTCGAAGAGCGTGTGCGAGTCGATCAGGGTTTGAAACGCCGCTTGAAACGCCGCGTCCGTCAGTTGCTTGGCGGCCTTGCGGAGATCGGCCTTGGATTGCGCGCCCTTCGTGTCGAGCGCGGCGGCGATCAGTGAACGACCAAGCACATCGGCGTCGCGATCCCAGTAGCGCGGCTTGCCCTTGGCCGTCTTCGGTGCAAAGGTGTGCAACCTGGACGCGGCGACGAATTCGTCCAGGATCGGCACCAGTTTGGCCTCGCTGAACTTGTGCGGCGCGACAAGCAACTTGGCGAGTTGGCTCGCGGTCAGTGGCTCGGCCGACGCGCGAATCAGGTCGTACACATGATCTCGCGCCTCGGGCGACGCCGGTGACGCGACACTTTTCGTTTTGGCCATGATGTCCCATGGAAGGAATCGTAGAGCTCTTAAGAGTTGCGGGCGGGCGGATGTTACAGCGCCGTCCCCTCAGACGCGCTGTCCGGTTGATCGGGATCGACGGGTCGCGAGGGTTCGGTTTCGTGGCGCTGGGGTTGCCAGTGGAGATCGATTGGCCGATCGAGCGGAAAGTTTTTGGGGTCGAGTGCCGGGTCGTTGGCCGGGCGGGTTTCAGTGTTCCTGGGTTTGGCGGAGGCCAGGCCGGTGATGCGGATTTGTCGGGACCAGGCCGGGGCTCGTTCGCCGAAGACGCGGCGCAGTTCGGCCTCCGCGATGTCGCGGGCCGGGCCGTGCGGCAGACGACGCCAGATGCTGCGCGCCGCTTCCACCAACTCTTCGTCGGCCGGGTTGTGCGACAAGCCAGCGATCAGCAGAGTCCAGGCCGCGTGCGGTTCCCCCTCGATCATCCGGTGGTCGGCCAGACGCAGCCAGACGCCGGTCAATGAGGGGTCCGCCTTGATGGCCCGCTTGAGCAGCGGCTCGCGCTCCGCGGGGGCGACGCGGTCTCGAACGGCCAGGTACCACAGATACCGGCCGTTGTGAAACGGATGCGCGGCGACCCAGACGGCGGGAATCAACGCCAGGTGGGCCATCACGAAACCGGCCCGCACAGAGCGCGGATGTGACCACGGTCCGCAGCACGACCACGCCGCCACCCAGCCATAGATGATTCCACTGATGTGGGCCGCGTTGGCGATCGGAAGCACATCCAGGGCGGTGGCGGGAATCCCCAGCAACAGCAGCCCGAGGACCAACTGAATCGACTCGTGGGAAATGTCGTCCTCACGCGGATCGGTCTCCTGCAGCACCATCAACGCGCCGAGCATCGCACAGATCGAGCCTGAGAAACCAACAGCCGTGTTGCCCATGAGCAACTCGATCAGCGGAGTGATCACGGCCGTCGGCAGCAGGAACAGGGTCAGCCGCAGACTCCCCCACCGACGTTCCAACCGCCGACCCAGACTCCACGCCGACAAACAGTTCACGAGTAAATGCAGCGTGTTTGCATGATGAAAGGAGTTGATCGGGATCCGCCACCATTGGCCATCCCACAGGTCGAACGGCCCCGACAGTTGGCGATGAATTGCCTCGGGCGGACCGTCACGGGCCGGGAACTGCAATGTCAACACGGCACCCCATTGCCGCTGCGCATCGAGGAACCGCATCTGGTCCAGGGTCTGGATCTGACAGACCACAAACAGGGCCGCACAGACGATGAGGCATTCGGCGGTGACCGGAGCTTTACGGAGCGGACTCACGCGAATTGTTCCCAAGGGAAAACACCGGCAGGTTGGCGAGGCGGCAGTATACCCGCTGGATGGCGTCGCGCAGCCCAAAGCGAGTCGTTTTCGTTTAACCGCAACGCCAACGGCGTGCGCGCGGATGGGAGCGAACGGTTGATCACGCGCGCGCCGTTGGCGTTGCGGTTAAACATCTCGCTCATGGCCGAGTGAGGCATCGCGTCGCACCGCAGGGCGTCTGCACAAAGTACGCCGTGCGCCCGTTGAAGGGTCGGGATTCGCGCACCTGACGGGTTTGTCTATACCACCCGGACGACAACGAGTTCCGCCCGGCCGCGACGGCGCGGCTGGCGTGACGATTGCCGATGTGGTGTTCCCCTACTTGAGCCGTTTGCCGTGACTGTTGGAATCTCTTTGCGCCGCATCCCGTGGTCGGTCGTGCTCTGCGTGACGGCACTGGTCGCGCTCGGCCTGTCCGGCATCCGTCGCGCGGACTATTTCAACGACGGGCCCGACCTGTTCTCGAAGCAAGTCACGTGGATTCTGTTCGCGCTGCCGGCCTTGCTGGCCGCGCTCTGCATTCCGTACCGGACCTGGAAGCCGGTCAGTTACCTGCTGTTCGGATGCTCGCTGCCGCTGCTGATCGTCGTGCTGTTCATGGCGCGGCGCGGCGGCGCGCGGTGTTGGATCCCGCTCGGCTTCTTCGATCTGCAACCGTCGGAGATCGTGAAGCTGACGTTCATCCTGGCGCTGGCCCAATACCTGATGTACCGTGAGAACCACCGGCGGCTGGCCGGCTTGGTCACTCCGTTTCTGATCACCGCGGTGCCGCTGGTCCTGATCCTGATCGAGCCCGACCTGGGTTCGGCGATGCTGTTTGTTCCGGTCCTGTTTGCGATGCTGTTCGCGGCCGGAGCCCGGCCTCGGCATCTGACCTGCGTGGTCCTGTTGGGAGTGGCCCTGAGCCCGCTGTTCTGGACCAAGATGAGCGCCGAACAAAAGTCGCGCGTGGTGGCTCTGTTCACCCAGGTCGACGGCGGGCCGAATCCGAACGGGGACCGCTGGCATCAGCACCAGTCGAAGCTGGTGATCGCGCTGGGCGGCCCGCTGGGAAGCGAAGTCTCGGGCCGGCTGCTGGAGGACGATGCGTACCGGCTGTTCGCCGCCCAGACGGACTTTGTCTTTTGCATGGTGGCCGAGCGCTGGGGACTGGCGGGTGGCGCGCTGACGCTGGCCATCTACCTGATCCTGTTCGCCCGCGGGTTGATGATCGCAAACGCGACGCGCGAGCCGTTCGGCCGGTTGGTCGCGGTTGGCATTGTCGCGCTGCTCGCCACCCAAACGGTGATCAACACGGGGATGACGGTGGGTCTGCTGCCGGTCGTCGGGATCACGCTGCCGCTGATGAGCTACGGTGGATCGAGCCTGCTGATGACGGCCGTCGCGCTGGGCCTGCTGATGAACGTCGGCATGCGCCCCGGCTACGAAATGACGCCCGATCCGTTCCGCTTCGAGTGAACCCGGGCGCGATGTCTGGCATTTCTTTGGACGGATCGCGGAAGACATTCGCGGAATAGTCGGCACACGCACCGGGGCGCTGGCTCCCAACGCCTTCGTCGTTGGCTCAGGGTTAAACGAATGAGTCTGGGCCGCGTGCGGCAGAACAAACAAGGCGGCTGTCCCGTTGCGTGTCTGCCCGCAACGGAACGCCGCCGTCTGTTTTTCCAAAGCGCCGTCGTCGATCGAAGAGTCGTCCAGCCAAAACGCTCCCGAGTGGCTATTGCAACGGAATGGTTGTGCCAAGGGGCCCGTTGCCGGAACCGTTGCCGGCCACGCTGTTGTTCGTGAACGAAATGAGTGAACCGGTATCCACATTCAATCCCACACCGTTGTTGTCGACGATCATGCATTTGCCGAATCGAATCGTCGCACTCGTCTGCGTGTGCAGACCGCCGGTCCCGTTCTTGGAAACAGTACAGTTGTCAAGATTCAAGATTGCGGTCGACGAGATTGCCAACACTCCATCAGTGTTGTTGCCCGAGAAGGAGCTGTCCCGAGCCGACGTGTTCGTACGGTCCTCGGCGCGGAGCCCAATCGTGTTCCTGTCCAACTGCACCCGGTTCAGTGTGGCGACAACATTGACGCCGACCGCGGGCTTCAGGAAGATGCCAAACCCGTTTGTGACATTGGTGTTGCCGCGAATGATGGTATCGCTGACAAAGAGCTTGCAGACGGTCGTTGGCTGAGCGTCGATTCCCTTTCCCGTGTTGTTGGCGATGATGCATTGTTCGATATTCACTGCTCCGGCGGCCAGCACCCGGACGCCATTCAGGCCGTTGCCAGCCCCCTGAAAGTTGATGCGGCGGAGGGTGATGGTGTCCGTGGCCGCCGCGTTGATGATGACGCCGTTCGTCAGGGAATTCAGAATTCCACCCGCCCCCGGCCCGCCATCAATGGTGATCGACTTGGTGATCGTCACGGCTCCGAATCCACCCGGATCAAGCGCATCGATTTCTCCACCGGGGGCCGTCTTTGAGATCGCACCGGCAAATGTCTTGCACGGAGCCGTGCGACTGCACGGATTGGCATCGTCGCCGACGCCGGACACCCAGGTCCGTGTCGCCTGCGCCGAGGCACTCGATGTGGCCAGGACCAGGGCGAGAACCGCCGCAGTCACGCATGTTCCGACCGTGTTCTTAAGCATGGGGTCACCTCTTAGAACGGTTGGGATCGCCTCATTGTTAGACTTCCGGTGCCACGCACCGAACAACGTCCAACTGAAGGACGAACCGCAGTGAAAAAACGCGACCATATTTATGCCATCGCATGACTGAACTGTCGATGGTATTCGGCAAGGACTTTTGAGATCTCGGTGGATCGAATTGACGCGCCGCACAATGCGCAAACTGGCCGTGCGTCTCCGAGTCACCGCAATCGCTCCGTTGCCCATCGTCGATCCATCTCCGGACAAATCCAGTGGTCACCCCGACATCCCTCGAAACTTGGCCTGCACGTCCCGGCAATTCGGACCGCGTTGCCCAGCCCCGGTCCCGGCGGTTAAGCTATGCCCCGCACGGTCAAGACTGACACATTTGCGGGAATCGCCACACCAACCCGCAGTGTAAGCGGGGGCAGGGGCAACAGACCCTCGCTTGCGCTTTGCGTTGGTGTCAGACTCGACCGTGCGAGGTATTGCGGCCCCCGTGGGGTCGCGCCGGGCTTGGGGAAATCGTCCGCGGACGGATTGAGATCCCCGGTGACCGATCTCCGAATGATGAATTGCTGTTGTCTTACTTGAGCCTGCAGGACCGAACATGTCGGCCGAAATCATCGCCGTGGGAACAGAACTGACCTCCGGTGCGAAACTCGACACGAACAGCCAGTGGTTGAGCCTGGAGCTGGCCGAGTCCGGCATTCCGGTCCGGGCGCATTGCACGATCTGGGACGACCTGGACGAAATGGTGGCGGTGATTCGCACCGCCGCCGAGCGCAGTGACGTGGTGCTGATCACCGGGGGGCTCGGCCCGACACTCGACGACCTCACGCGCGAGGCACTCGCCAAAGTGGCGGGGGTCGAGTTGGTGCTGCATCCGCCGTCGCTGGAGCACGTCAAGTCGATGTTCGCGCGGCGCAACCGGCCGATGCCCGAACGCAACGCGATGCAGGCGATGTTTCCCACCGGCTCCGAACCGCTGCCAAATCCTCGCGGCACCGCACCGGGGATCTGGATGAGCCTGACGCGCAGTGACGGCCGCCAATGCCTGATCGCCGCGATGCCGGGTGTCCCCAGCGAGATGCGGCAGATGTACCGCCAGCAGGTCGTGCCGCGACTGGATGGCGGGGGAAAGGTGATCCGCCGCGCCCGCATCAACTGCTTTGGCGTTGGGGAATCACAGGCCGAGGAAATGCTCGGCGAACTGACCGCGCGCGGCCGCGACCCGGATGTCGGGATCACCGTCCACGAAGCGACGATCACATTGCGGATCACCGCGGAGGGACAGAGCCCCGAAGAATGCCGCGACAAGATCGAGAAGACCCGGCTCGCGATCATCAACCGCATGGGAACCCTGGTGTTCGGCTCCGAGGATGAGGAACTGGAACACGCGCTGGTCCGGCTGCTCAACCAGCGCCGGGCTTCGTTGTCGACGGCCGAATCGGGAACCGGCGGGTTGCTCTCATACCGCCTGACGGGCGTCTCCGGATACGACACCTGTTACAAGGGGGGAGTCGTCGTTCCCACCCACGCCGCCAAGCGCGACATGCTGTCGGTCGATCCGATGCTGTTGCGCAGCTACGGTGACATCAGTTCCGAAGCGGCCGAGGCAATGGCCGACGGTTGTCGGCGGAAATTCGGAACCAACTTCGCGCTGGCGATCACCGAATGGGCCGACTTCAAGGCCGATGATCCCTTCGCCGCGGTCCCCGCCAGCTTCGTCGCGCTGGCCGGTCCGAAGGTCGTGCAGGTCGAAAAGGTCCAGCACTTCGGCGATCCGGAAATCGCCAAGAGCCGCACCGCCAAGACCGCGATGAACCTGCTGCGGCTGCATCTCATTGGCGGATGATCAACGCTTAGGATCGGCGCAGAAACTACTCTCGCATTGTCGCCTTTCGCTCCGCGAAAGGACGCTCTTTCGCGGAGCGAAAGACGACAGTCATTGATGCGCCGATCCTTATTCGCGTTTGATCAACTCGTAGAGCAGCACCTTGCGGTAGCCGATGCCGCCGACGGTCCCGTCCAGCATCACCGAGCCGCTGGCGGGGACTTCCTTCGCCAGCGCGGTCTGCAGGACTTCGGTGCCGTTGATCCAGGCCTGCACATTGGTGCCGCGCGCCTGGATGCGCAGCGTGTTCCACTGGCCCGCCGGCAGACTGGCGTTCACGTTGGGTGAGGCCACGGCGAACAACGCTCCGGTGGCGAACCGGTCCATCTTTCTCAGATCGGGGTCGTTCGCCAGATGAACCTTGACGCCGTTCTCCAACGGCTTCCCTTGGCCGCTGTAGCGCAGATAGATCCCGCCCATCGCGCTCGGTTCCGTGACCCGCCACTCGCACGTCAATTCGAAGTCGCCGTACTTTTCCTCCGACACCATGAACGAGCCGTTAGAGCGTTCAAAATCGGCGGTGAATTCACCCTGTTCGCCGCGCTTCCATTTTCTCGGTCCGACGGTTTTCCAATCGACCGTGTCGTACAGCGTTTCGCGCTGCTTGGCCGCCAGCTTCGCGGCCGTGGTGTTCGGACCGGAGACAGAAGCCACCGCGTCGAGGAAGGTGATGCCCGCGCCAAGGTTGCCGCGGGCGAGTTCGGCCTTCCCCTGATGCAGCACCCGGGCCGCCAGCCGTTCGTGGAATTGACCCGCCTCATCACCGGCGCGTTTGAACCATCCCTCTGCGACCGGCAGAAGCAACTTGCCCTGGAAAAACAGATACGTCGCGAACCGCAGGGCCTTCGCGGCATCGGCCTTTTCGGGGCCGGCATCGGCGAGCGAGATCCGTTCTCCGGGCGACAGATCCGTCAGCTTGCGGGTCAGTTCCTTGTCCTTCAATTTCACATGCAGCGTCTCACCATCGGCGCGTTGAAAATCGAACCGCGTTCCGCCGACACGGATGGCCGCGCCCGCCTTGAGTTGCTGCACGCTCTGAAGAACTTCGCGGTCAATCTCGGTCAGCGCTTCGGCCAGTTGCTGATCCCAACCCAGCAGTTCGCGGTCGTTGCGAAACTCCTTCTGGGTCAGTGCCTGCTTGACGAGCGCCGCGGCCTCGTCCCCCTTGTTGGCTTCCAGCAACTTGATGAGCTTCGCCCAGTGGGTCGTGTAGGCGAGCGGTTGTGACCGCGGATCGACCGTGTCGGTCGGCATCGGTTCGGGCTTCGGCTTCTCTTCGGGTTCGGCGTTGGCGACCACCATCTTGTTCACCACCGATTTCCCGACGACCGATCGTCCCCAGGCGGGTCCGTCGGAAAGGCGCGTCACAAACAAGTCGCCCGCGGCGCGCGGGTTGTTGCAGAAGACCAGCCATTGCTCGTCGTCAGTCACCCAGAACTGCCGGTGCCGCGGACTTTCCTCGTAGCCGGCCGGTTCCAACTCGGCCACAACCTCGGGCGCTCCGAACGGCTGCCGGACGGACCCGCGGCGTGAGCGGTGCAATGTCGAGCCATCGAACGAGTACTGCCGCAATCCATCGGACGACATGTGCGGATGCTGGCCCGGCAGTTCGAAGGCGAGTGTCTTGCCGAACAGTTTGCCCGTTGTCGACCGGACCGCCGCGCGCGTGATCGTCGCGTCGTCCCCCTCTTCCGTCCAGAAGAGTTTCAGCCCGTCGCCCGACAGTTGTGCCGAGCGCCAGGCGCGCTCCCCCTTGTCGTCGCTGCGGGTGATCTCCTTGTTGTCGAACGGGGCTTCGATGTTGTTGCGGGTCAGTTGCCACAACCGGGACTTTTCGGCGACGCCGTACACCAGGATCAATCCGTCATTACTGACGGAGGGTGACACCGGCAGGTCCGCGCCACTGGAGGCGGTGATGATCTTGGGTTCGTCGAAATCGTGATACGGACTTGCCCGCGTGGCGGTATAGACGCCGCGCACGCCCCCCCGGTCGCTGACGAAGTAGATCGTCCGCCCGTCGGCGGTGAGGAACGGATCGAGTTCCTTGCCGGGCGTATTCAACGTCGCCAGGGGAATGGACCGGCCGACCGCCGCTTCAAACAGCGGAGCATTCAAGATCGATGGATCGTCGACATCAAGGGGCGATGAACTGACGTCGAACTCGAGTTCGGCGAAGCTCTGCACGTCGAGTTGCTGGGTCGCACGCTTCCCGCCGGGCTTCTCGACCGAGATCGAATGCGGTCCCCGCGGAACAGTGAACTCGCACGGCGTCAGTGCGAGTCCGTCGTTGTCGTTGCGCACGGGGACGAAGTCGACAAAGACCAGGCACCCGATCGGATTCGAGTACACCGCCAACTTCGGGGACCGCTGAGGATCGAGCGGAATGTCTCGCGGATTGGTGACGGGGGCCGCAGTATCGGCGGCACCGGCCGCTTCGTTGGCCGCGCGCTCCTCGTCGGTGGGAGCTGGCTTGGACGACCCGCAACCGGGCAGATGCCACAGCAGCACGCAGAGCAGGAAGGGAATCAGCCGGGGGGTGAACTTGTTGGTGTGCATGGGAAACATCAGGAGCAAGAGGAGATGAAGATGCGCTGGAGATGAAGTTATATCTCACGCGGTCATGAATGAGAGGTTTTACGTTTAGCCCCAACGCCATCGGCGTGGGCGAGAATGTGGGCACAGCGTTGATCGCTCCCACGCCGTTGGCGTTGGGGCTAA
>JAYTIB010000606.1:0-10391 GCA_043732205.1 Schlesneria sp.
TCCGCATCCCGCGCCGGATCGACCGCAACCTCAACCTTTTTTCTCGCCGCCATGCCAGAATGACTCCCTTCCAAGAAGTCTTTCTCTCTGGCGCAAACGTCGTGCCGAACTCAAGTGTTTTTTAAGGTAAGTGCCATTGGGCTAGCGCCTTGCCGCTCACGGGTGTCGTTCAACAGGAATAGCGGAGAGCCAAAGAACCGCACGGTGTCACCGAAGGGGCGGGACGGATTTGCCATCACAACATTAGTGTTTCCGTGGGGCCGCGTGTCATTTTCTGGCCGATACCGACAGAATCTGCCGATCGAATTGGAGCCGGACCGTCACACGGAGTTGTGTCCAAACTTTTGAACATTGCCACCAACGGATTCCTTTTGCCACAGCGGTTGCATATATTCGCAGGGGAACTGCACTTCCGGAGGCCAGCCTCATGTCGGCGTTTCTCGTTCCGCTCGATCCAGGTTCGTGCTTGATTCCGCTGGAAAAGGCGATCGTTCTGATCGGCCGCCAGGCGGACTGTGATGTGTCACTGACCCACAGCCGCAAGGTTTCGCGCAAGCACTGTTGCATCGCCCAGGTCAACAATTCGTTCGTGATCCGCGACTTGGGCAGCACCAACGGCGTGTTCGTGAACGGGTCGCGGGTGCGGAAGGAAACGGGGCTGTCACTGGGAGACGAACTGGCGATCGGCGATGTCCGGTTTCGGTTGCAGACCGAAGCGTCACCCGCCCTGCCGAGCAAGCTTCCAGTGAATGAGCCGCGCCCCGAGCGTCCCGCCGCACCTCGTACCAACGGTTCAAACGGGATCGCCGCCCCGCTCAGCATGGA
Organism: Schlesneria sp.; assembly: GCA_043732205.1. Taxonomy (GTDB): domain Bacteria; phylum Planctomycetota; class Planctomycetia; order Planctomycetales; family Planctomycetaceae; genus Schlesneria. The sequence continues at coordinate 826 of JAYTIB010000606.1, forward strand.
CCTTCCGGTGGCCATTCCAGAAGTCGGCCAGGATTTCGTCGTCGAAGCCTCGATCATGCAGATGCGCCCGATCAAGCACCGCAAGTCCAACGACAGGCCCGTCGACGAGTTCGAGCCCGAGGACGATGTCGTCCCCCTGGCCTCGGACAGCTTCTGATCGCGCGTCCATGAATGAGACGTTTTCACGTTTAGCCCCAGCGCCAACGGCGTGGGAGCGGACGCGGGTGAACTGTTGATCGCACGCACGCCGTTGGCGTTGCGGCTAAACGTCTCACATCCGACTGCGTGGGAAATGAACGGGGTTGATCAAGACCGTCAATTCGTTCTGGGCTGTGTTGCGGCTCCCGATCTTCTCGCTCATCATGCCGCGGTCGTTGGCTGACACGATTCACCCTTTCCGCAGTTGAACTCCGATGAGCACTTCCATTCGCGACCAGATCGAATCGCTGCGCGCCGCGATTCGGCGGCACGATGCCCTGTACTACGTGCAGGCCACACCCGAGATCTCGGATCTCGACTACGACCAGTTGATGAAGCGGCTGATCACGCTCGAAGCCGAGCATCCCGAGTTCGACTCCGACGACAGTCCCTCGCAAAAGGTGGGCGGTCGCCCGATCGAGGGCTTTGTGCCGGTCGAACATCGCGTCCCGATGCTGTCGATCGACAACGTCTACAACGAAGCCGAGTTGGCCGAGTTCGGGCAGCGGGTCGCGAAGCTGCTGGAGGGACGGCCGTGCGAATGGCTGGTCGAATACAAGATCGATGGCGTCGCGCTCTCGTTGATCTATGAACACGGCAAGCTGGTGCGTGCTGTGACGCGCGGTGACGGCCGCCGCGGGGACGATGTCACCCACAACGCGCGGACCATGCGCGGCGTGCCGTTGCAACTCGAACAACTGACGCCCGCGGCTGCCCCTCCACCGCACAAGCCCACCGTCCGCGGGAAACTGTTCGATGACACGGACGCCGAGGCCATTCCGTCGGTGCTCGAAGTCCGCGGGGAGGCGTACATCTCCAACAGCGATTTCGCGCAACTGCAACTCGCGTCTGTCGAGCGGGGTGAAGAGCCGCTCAAGAACTCGCGCAACGCCACGGCGGGAGCCATCAAGCTGCTCGATCCGACCCAGTGCGCTGAGCGGCGTCTGCGGTTCTTCGCCCACAGCGTCGGCAGCCTCGAAGGGGCGACATTTCAGACGCACGGCGAGTTTCTGAAGCGGATCGAACAGTTGGGAATTCCCTCCGTTCCCCGGACCGCCGTCCTGCCAAGCTTCGAAGCGGCCGTCGAATACTGCCAGACCTTGATGCAGGAGATCCACACGCTCGACTTCGAAGTCGACGGCCTCGTCCTGAAGGTGAACGATCTGGCGCTGCGTCAGGAACTCGGTTCGACCAGCAAGGCCCCGCGCTGGGTCGTGGCGTTCAAGTGGGAGAAGTACGAAGCCGAAACGCGCGTCGCGGACATCACCGTTCAAGTCGGCAAGACCGGCACGCTGACCCCCGTCGCGTCGCTGGAACCCGTGGAAATCGCCGGCACCACTGTCTCGCGCGCGAGCCTTCACAACAGGGACGAAATCGAGCGGTTGGGAGTGCAGATCGGCGACTGGGTGATCGTCGAAAAGGCGGGCAAGATCATTCCGCACGTCGTCCGCGTGGAAGCCCACCGACGCGACGGAACCCAACAGCCCTTCCAGTTCCCGACCGAATGTCGCGAATGCCACACCGCTGTCGAGCAGGACGAGGGGGGCGTGTACATCCGCTGCCCGAATCCCAACTGCCCGGCTCAACTGCGCGAAGCCCTGCGCTACTTCGCCTCGCGGGCCGCGATGGACATCGAGGGACTCGGGATCAAACTGATTGAGCAACTGACCGAAGCGAAGCTGCTCACCAGCTTCGCCGACATTTACCGCCTGAAGGATCGTCGGACCGAGTTGCTCGAACTGGAACGGCTCGGCGAGAAGTCCATCGACAACCTGCTAACCGGGAAGAAGGGGATCGAGGCGTCGCGCCAGCAACCGTTGTGGCGGTTGCTGACCGCGATCAACCTGCGGCATGTCGGCGTGAGGACGTCGCAACTGCTGGCAAACCGCTTCGGCTCGATGGACGCTCTCGCCGCCGCGAGTGAAACCGAACTGGCGGACGTCGAAGAAATCGGCGACGTCATCGCCAAGTCGGTGCATGCGTTTTTCGCCAGTGAATACGGGAGAAAGATCGTTGTCGATCTGAAGGAACTGGGGCTGAACATGGGGAGTGTCGCGGATGCGGAAGCCGCCGCAGCCCGACAGACGCAGGGGTTGCTCTCGGGCAAGACGCTGGTGGTCACTGGATCATTGGTGAGATTCAAACGTGACGAGATGCACGCGCTGATTCAAAAGCACGGCGGACGCCCCGCTGGCAGCGTGTCGAAGAACACGGACTTTCTGGTCGCGGGAGCCGAAGCCGGCAGCAAGCTCGCCAAGGCCGAATCGCTCGGAGTCAAGGTGTTGAGCGAGGACCAATTCCTGGCAATGGTCGGCGAAGGGTAACGTCGCTCGCGGGGAATGATCGACCCGTAGGACGGATTTTCAATCCGTCCGTGAGCGCCGGACGGATTGAAAATCCGTCCTACGTGCCATCAATCGCCTGCGGTAGCCAGAGTCTGTAGGATGTCGCCACTTCAACCGGGGCGTCAGTGCCCACACTTCCGAGATCCACGGGGAATGCAACGATGACTGTGCAACAGGTGTTGATCAACGGGCAGTGGACGACCTCCGTCGGGACGTCAACGTTTCATGCGGTCAATCCCCGGACCAAGGAACCGTTGCCGGACAAGTATCCGATCAGCCCGTGGGCGGAAGTTGTCCGCGCCATCGAGGCGGCCTCGCGCGCCGCCGCCATCGTGCGCGACTGGACTGGTGACCGGATCGCTCCGTTTCTCGACCGCTTCGCCGACCGGATGGATGCCCGCGCCGCCGAACTGGTGGAGATCGCCAACCTCGAAACCGCGCTGCCGGTGCAGCCGCGGCTGAAGGATGCCGAGTTGCCGCGCACGTCGAACCAGTTGCGGCAGGCGGCCCAGGCGGCGCGCGACGGATCGTGGTCCATGCCCATGATCGACTCGGCCCCGAACATCCGCTCGATGCTGCGTCCCATCGGACCGGTGGTCGTCTTCGGACCCAACAACTTTCCATTCGCGTTCAACAGCGTCGCGGGGGGCGACTTCGCCGCCGCAGTGGCGGCCGGCAACCCCGTCATCGCCAAGGGGCACTCGTCACATCCCGGAACCACCCGGATGCTGGCGGAAGAAGCGCAACTCGCCGCGAGCGAAACCGGTCTGCCCGCCGGGTTCATTCAGTTGATCTATCGCACCAATCACGACGATGGCAAGCGGCTGGTGTCGCATCCGTTGATCGGCGCATCGGGCTACACGGGATCGCGGTCGGCGGGAACCCAGTTGAAGGAAGCGGCCGACAAAGTCGGCAAGCCGATCTACGTGGAGCTCTCCAGCATCAATCCGCTTTTCATTCTGCCCGGTGCGATCCGCGAGCGCGGCGGTCCGCTCGCCGAACAATTCGCGTCCAGTTGTCTGATGGGTGTCGGACAGTTCTGCACGAATCCCGGCTTGATCGTGGTGAAGTCCGGTGCCGAGTCCGAAGAGTGGATTCGCCAGGTCGCCGAACGATTCCAAGCCGCACCGGTCGGCACGCTGCTCGGCCCGAGCGTGTTGACTCACTTGGAAGCCGGCTTGCGAACACTCGTCGCGCATGGAGCGACCGTGGTGACCGGCGGCACCAGTGGCGGCGGCGCCGGCTATTGCTGTCAGAACACACTGCTCCGAGTCACGGGTGCGCAATTTGTCGCCGCGCCCGCCGCGTTGCAGACCGAAGCCTTCGGCAATGCCTCGCTGATCGTGGTCGTGGAATCCGACAGTGAACTCATCGCGGTCACGCAGGCGCTCGAGGGCAACCTGACCGGCTGCCTGTACACGGCCAACGATGGTTCGGACGATGCGCTGTACGATCAGATCGCCCCCCTGCTGCGGCAAAAGGTGGGACGACTGCTGAACGACAAGATGCCGACCGGCGTCGCGGTGGTCGCGGCGATGAATCACGGCGGTCCGTTCCCCGCGACCGGACATCCCGGCTTCACCGCCGTCGGCATCCCCGCCTCGTTGCGGCGATTCGCCATGCTGCAATGCTACGACGGAGTCCGCCCGCACCGACTGCCGGCCGCGCTGGCCGACAAGTCCCCGAACAGTTCCCTCTGGCGGCTGATCGACGGCAAATGGACGCAGGGTGACGTGCCGGTTTAGAGGCAGTTTCAAAACTCGAGTCCGTCGTAGCCACGTTCGCCCAGAACGTGGGGTTTTCGCGGTTGTTCCCACGTTCTGGCGAACGTGGCTACGGTCTTGAAACAGCTTCTTGGTTCGACTGTCTCAGATCTGTCGTATGCTGATGTCAGCCTCGTTCCCAAGCTCCCGCTTGGGAACGCCGGTCTTGGAAGCTCCGCTTCCTCTTCGTCTGGCCAAGCGGGAGCTTGGCGGCGAAGCGTTCCCAAGCCGGAGCTTGGGAACGAGAAGTCGACCAACGAGAAGTCGACAGGCAAGGTCGGGGCTCACCAGTCGTCGTCGTATTGCTTCGGCGCGGTCCCGTGCTGTTCGATGACCTTTGGGCGTTTGAGCCGGGCGTTGGGCGGATCGATTTTTTCCAGCACCAACTTGAACTTCCAGTTGTCGCCGAAGTCGTAAAGAAAGTGCATGGTCTCCTTCTCGGCCAGTGGCAAATGTCCGAGTGCGATGTTGTCGGCGTATTCCGCGCCGTTGATCGCTTCGCCACGGGGATGCGCGATCTTCAGCACGGTCCCGTCGACGTTGCGAAGCGAGAACTCGTACAGGTGATCGTTGTCGAACCTGAACGCGGCCAGAATGTCCTCGGCCACGTAGTCCAGGGCCGTATCGGCGGGGAATGCGATGCGCCGCCATGCGCTCCCCAGCGAAACCTTGAACTGGTAAACGCCGTCTCGAAACTCGAGTTCCGGCGGATGCAGCCCCTTTTGCCACGCCGGGAAGTACGGGGCAAGGCGTCTCCGATACTTGGACGGCACGTCGCGGGTCTGACCGGCGGAGGACGAATCCTCGGGATGGTCTTCGTCGCTCTCCAAGGCATCGTCCCGGAAGCTGAACGAGATCAAGTCTGTCATGAGGGGTTCTCCACGGCGGACCTCCGGTTCGTTGTCCGATTCCTCTTCGGCCGCATCCATCGCGAAGGCCCGCAGGAGTGCGTCACCAAACGGTGTCCGTTGAACCTGTCGGGGAACCCAGCCGTCGCGCTCCCGCTGTTCGCCCCGCGTCACTTCAATCAAACCGAACAACTCCGGCAGCGCGATCTTGAACTGCGATTTGGCCCCAAAAACTTGATAGATCCGCAGATCGTCAAACGACCCGATCATCTGGCCTTGGAGGGGACACGCTACCGTCACGGCGAAGGTTTCCAGAAACAGTCCGGCGCCGTGCGAATGTTCGCCGAAGATTTCGGGATTGGCCTGGTCGCAGAGGGCTTCCAACAGCGTGAAGTACTTCTCGGTCGGGTTGAGCTGTCGCCATTGGGTAACCATGTCGGGATCGAGCACCAGCCGGCCCGTCTCTTTGCCCATCCCTTCCGCCTTGGCCAGACGCAGTGCCCGGAGCAGCAAATACAACCCGTGAATCTGCGGGAAGGCGCTCTGCTGCGGTCGCTCGAGCCGGGGCCGCAGCGGCGCGGCCATACGCTCATCAAGCTCTTTCAGGCCCGCCAACGGCAGCAGATGGTACTTTCCGGTCGACCGGACGCCGTCCGGACCGATGAAGTCGAGCAGCGTCTCGAAGTCTCGCACCACGGTCCCCGGACAGTTCTCTGAAAACTCCTGCTGACGCAAGACTTCTTCCCAGTTCGACGTGGCTCGAAGCGGCCCACGTCCAGTTTCTTCCGCAGCCTCCGGTCGATGCTCAACCCTTCCCAAATCCTTCGACATCACTACGGCCTCCGTGTCAGAGTCAGTTGTTGCACGTCCGCCAGCGCCGGCAACGGGCGCGAGGCGGGTTTCACGGTCAGGCGGACTTCGCCCGCCGGCAATTCCAGTTCGCCAAGCGCCGCGGCTTGATAGTCATCCCAACTGGCGGTCTGTTCGACGCGGTGCGTCAGCGACTTGCCGGCCGCTTCCACGATCAGGCGGCTGCCGGCGGCGGAGGGTTCGCACGCATACGTCCAACGGATCTCATACTTGCCCGGCTTGGTGACGTTGATCGTCCAGACGACGATGTCGTCGGCACTGCTCCACCAACCGAGGTTCTTGTGCTTCTCCTCGATGACGATGCTCGGCCCGTAGATCTCGGCCTCGAACGGTGTCAGCGTGAACGTCCCGTCGGTGCCCGCCGTCACGACGCGCGGTTCGTTGCCGGGAAACTTCTTCATCGCGGGAAGCGGAACGTTCAATCGGATGTAGGCGACCAACGCCGCGGCATCGGCCGGTTTCAGATCCTTCTCCAGACCCTCGGGCATCAGCGACTTCGAACCGCTTTGGAGCTCGTCGATCTCGATGCGCAGCAGGGTGACTTCTTTTCCTTCGGCGGCCCGCAGCGTGATGCTGCCCGCCGTTTCCGCAGCCATCAGGCCGGAGTGCGCAACACCCGACTTGGTGATCGCCGTGAATGTCAGGAACTTCGTCTCCACCGCGCGGTTCGGATCGAGAACCGCGGTGATCATCGCGTCGGCAGACTTGTCGGTCAGCGACATCAGATCGGGCCCGACAGCGTGCCCGACGTCGCCCAGCTTGTGGCACTGCGCGCACATTTTCACGAACAGTTGGCTCCCGAGTTGGGCATCCCCCCCCGCCCGCACCGCCGGCAGATACCCGGCCACAACCTTCGCGCGGTCCGAGTTGAGATCAACCGCGAGGATCTTCGCCGCCCGTTCGGCCACGGCCTTCGTCTTGTGATCGAGCAGCCGTTGACGAGCCGTCGCGTCGAGGTCCGCCGGCGCGATCTGTTTCGCTTCCAGTGCCGCCAGCAGTTCCTCGCGCCACGCATCGCGGCTCAGCAGGATGTCGCTCGTTTGCGTCCGCAGGCCAGGAGCGAACGAACGATAGTTGGCGAGCAGCGACTTGGCGACGTCGACCGATTTCGACCGGGCCAACGATGCCAGCGCGGCCGACTGCAATTCGGGAGGCTGCTGTGGCGTGAGCAACTCAACAAGCAACGTCAGATCCTGCGGCACGTCATGGGATGGTCCGAGGATTCTCACCGCCGCCACGCGGTCCGCGATGGGTGCCTCGGCCGACTGGGCGACCTTCCGCGCGGCGGCACTCAACACTTCAAACCGCTTCGGCAGCCGCGTGGCATCGGCGTTGATGAGCGGATGAAAGGCCGAGCCGCGGCGTTCGACCGCGATCGCATACTGCTCAATCGCCGAGTACTGCCAGCGGGCGAACGTCCCGTCGGCCGCGGGTTCAGTGGCCCGCGTCAGGATCGACACGACCGCCGCATCATTCTTGAAAGCCGCCGCCTGCGCGAGCAATTGTTGCAACAAGCCCGTCTGGTCCGACGCGGCCATCATCGCCTCGCCCAGCACGGCGGCGAGATTATCGGCGTTGAGCGAACTGAGCACCGCCGCCGTCAGAATCGGATCGCCGTTCGCCTTGACCGCCATCCGCCCGAGCAACTCATCGGCGCGCGTGTGCTTGATCTCACCCAGCGTGTAGGCCAGTTGCAGCCGCACCTGCAGGTCGGCGTCATCCACCAACTTCGCCAGCGGCTCCATCAGATTGGTCTTGGGAAGATCGGCTGATTCACACAACCGCACCGCATGCCGGCGGACTCCGGGATGTGGGTCGTTCAACCCGGCAACAACAACCGACACCGTGAGGCCGTCGTTCAAGCCGGACAACGTACAAAGGGCATGCAAACGGCCGACGGCTGACGGCTGTCGGCTGTCGGCTGGTTTCGATTTGTCCGGCGCTTGTCCCTCAGCCCTCGCCCCTCGCCCCTCAGCCATCTCCCGCAGCAACGGCACCGCTGCCGGATCGGCCTTGTCGATCAGCATCTGCTGGACGAGATCCCGCTGCCAGCCGTTCGGGCTGTCGAGCGCCGCGACCAACTCCGCCGTGGTCAGCTTGTCGAGGCGCGGGATCGCTCGCAGCTTGGCCCCCACCGGCGCGACGCGCCAGATGCGGCCCTTGTCGTGACCGGCCCGCAGGTCGAGCTTCTTCTGCCACTCGATCGGAATCCACTGCGGATGCTCGATGACCAGGCGGTACATGTCGGCCACGTACAGCGCACCATCGGGTCCGGTTTTCAACTGCGTCGGCCGGAACCAGTTGTCGGTCGATGACAAGAACTCGGACTGCTCCTCACTGGCGTGCCTCCGGCTGGTGAAGCTCAAACCGTCGGCCGTCATGACCTCGCGATGGACGAGATTGTGGACCGGTTCGCTGATGAAGACTTGGCTGAGGGCTGAGGGCTGAGGGGCAAGTGACGGAGAAGAACCGTCCTCCGCCTTGCCTTTCTCTGTCCCTGGCCCCTCAGCCCTGGCCCCTTGGCCCAGCACCTCATCCCGATACACCATCGACGAACACGCCGACGTGAAACGGTTCGCCGTGTGGAAGTCGTTGAACCGGGTCAGCGTCTGGCTCGTCGGGAAGACCGGCGCGGCACCGGGTGCGACCGAGACATCCTTCAGCAGATTGGGTGCAACGAGGTGCGGGTTGCGGCGGAGGTAGTGATCGTCGAGCAGATAGTGCCACATCGGCCGGCTGTTGTTGTTGCCGAACCAGTTGCCCCAGTCGTCCCGATTGCGGCCGAACTGAGTCTGCCCGGCGACCGCTTCGATCTCGCCGGTATCGGGCCGGATGCGGATGTCGCGTCCGCGGATGTCGATGGGTGGGCCAAGGGCTGAGGGCTGAGGGGCAAGCGACGGAGAAGAACCGTCCTCAGCCTTGCCTTTCTCTGTCCCTTGCCCCTCAGCCCTTAGCCCTTGGCCGAGTCTTCCGACGCACTTCACCGTCCCGCCACTGTCGCCGTTGGCCAGATAGAGCCAGTTGTCCAACCCGCGCGTGAACCCGTTCGCGCGATGCTGTTGGTTTCCTTCGGCAAAACCGGTGAACAGCACCTTCTTCACATCCGCCTGGCCGTCGCCGTCGGTGTCCTCGGCATAGAAGATGTCCGGCGCGGCCGACACGAGGACACCCTTCTTCCACGCGATCACGCCATTCGGAAACGGCACGCCGTCCAGGAAGAGCGTCGACTTGTCGTACTGGCCATCGCCATCGGTGTCTTCGAGAAAGCGGATGCGTCCGGCGGGACGGGCACGGGCTGAGGGCTGAGGGGCAAGCGACGGAGAAGAACCTTCTTTTGTCTTGCCTTTCTCTGTCCCTTGCCCCTCAGCCCTTGCCCCTCGCCCCGCTTCCGCCCCTCCGCCGTCCGGAATTCCATTCGGATAATCCGCCATCTCGGCGACCCACAGTTTGCCGTCCGGTCCCCAATCGAAGGCGACCGGGTCCATCGTCAGCGGCTCGTGCGCGACGAGGTCCACTCGATAACCGGGGGCGACGCGCATCGA
>JAYTIB010000607.1:0-28287 GCA_043732205.1 Schlesneria sp.
TCGTTTAACCGCGTGGGCATCGCCCCGCGCGTGAGCGGTGATTCACGCTCAAAACACGCGGGGCGATGCCCACGCGGTTAAACGAAAACATCTCATTCATGCCCGCGAACGGTATAGCGTTTCTGTTGTTGGGAGTCGTTCGTCGCGGCCTGAAAAAGACTCCCGACCCCTTCACACGATGCGTTGTTCGTGGCAGGCGCGGGCATAGGTCTCATTGAGGTGAATGGGGACATGCGGCCCCGACAGGAGCTGTAACGGAATCGTGGGAAGTGGCAGGCCCAGACTCAGCGATTCCTCCCAGACATCCAGTTCCGAGTGGCCCTCGCGCACTGTGGGGGCGTAGCTGGTGGCATACAGCGCTTTGGCCGACCGCGCGGCTTCGACGCCAAATCGCTTCAACAACCGCATGTGAAAATTGGTCGCCCGCGATGTCACAACATCGACGACCGCCAGACCGCAGCCGCGTCGCAGCAGGTATTCGCACTTCGAGAGAAAAGCACGGCGGTGTTCCGGTCGGTCCTTGTTCGCCGGGCTGACGAGTTCAATCGCTCCGGCCAGACGCAGTTCCTCGCCCTCTTCAAACACCTCGACCTCGACGACATCCGTGGCCGCGGGAAAGTCCAGCGTGAGCGTCGGCGGTCCGGGAATCCAGGGACTCGGCACGGCGGCACCGGCATTCTCGTCGACGGTCGCGACGGCTTCATTCGCGGTCTCCTCGAACGTGGCCACGTCGATCTCGATGCCAAACTGCACGTTGGGGGCGGCGAACCAGCCCTGCGGCAAGCGTTCATTCAAATCGGCGGCGAGGGCCGACGCCCAGGCATGATGCAGTGCGTGCCACGGACGCCGACGAGACAGCGGCGGATGAAAGTGATCGCGGAGCATGGCGGTGTCCTGGCCCGGATGATTCATGGTTCTCGTGAAACAGTCGCGATTGGCCTGTAGCTGAGTTCGCAAGAACTCCGCCGAACGCACGTTCACCACCTGAGTTCTTGCGAACTCAGCTACTGCAGCGCTGTCACGGTTGCGGCACGTTATACCGGATGCTGACGGTCGAAAGCACGTTCTCGCCGATGAGGACCGGCTTGACGGAGTACTTCTCTTCGAGTCCCTCGCCCTTCGCCGTTTCGCCGAATGAGCGGCCTGACAGTTTCTGGTCGCGCGGGCACGCCTCACGGAACTGGACTGTGATGACGCCGATCCCGCCCCGCTGCTTGAGCGCCGACGCGGCGCCCTGGCCATGCTCGGTGACGAGGAACGCGAAGACGTTGTCCTTCGTGGATGTCGGCGCGATGGTGTGCAGCCAGCCGCGAATCAGGCCGCGGCCCGTCTTGCCGTTCTCGGCGCGGTGGACCAGGTAGCCCGGCCAGACGATCGCCTGTCCCTGTGAATTCTTATCGACGGAGAACGTGTTGGCCACATCGAGACCATCGACCGTCACCGTGGCCACGGCGTCCGAGGCGTCGTCGTTGAAGAGCTCGATCTCGTAGTAGTCACGCACGGAGAGCGGGACGTAGGCCAGTCCGCCGACGTTCTGCGGCATGACCGGCTGTCCCGGTCCGTCGGCGTTGGTCTTCTTGAGGACGCGGACCGACCACTGTTGTCGGCCGACGGCCGCCACGCGACCGCCGTCGAGCGTCAGAAAGGTCGGCTTCTCGACCGCCTGTTTGGCGGCGTCGTTGCGCTCCTTGAAAGTGGCTTTGGGATCGGCGGGGGCGGCCCCGGTGCGACCCAACGCGCCGAGGATGTCATCCGTGTCGTTGACCTCGCGCGTGAACGGAATGATCTCTTTGCCACGGTCATTCTGAATCTGCACGGTGAGGACCAGCACGTCCGCGCCGCGATTGTCGGCCGACTCGCCCTCGACGAAGTGGTAGCTGCCCGCCAGTGTCAACTTGGACTCGTCGCGCAGACTGGCAGACAGCAGCCGGCGGAACTCGCGTTCGAGCCGCTGCCCGTAGTTCGAGTCCTTCACCCGTCGGCCCTGGGGAGCAAACGCCCCGAGCGCGAGCGTCTGGTTCATCACGCGGGGATCGGTCTTGAGCGCCTGCTGGACATCCTGCGCAAGCGCGGCGATCTGGCCGTTGAGCGTCATCTTGACGGTGACGTCTGCGGCGGAGAGGTTCGCGGTCAGTGCGAGTCCGCATCCCAACGCGAGGAGCATGCGAAGCGTGGTCATGGCGGGTCTTTCGTGTTTGAGGATCGTGAAGGAATGATGGGCCGTAGCACGGACGCCTCGTCCGTGCGTCGTTCTTGGCCATACTCAATCTTGCCCCACGCACGGACGAGGCGTCCGTGCTACGGGGCGCTCAATCTCAGCAGTTCAGTTTCCGTAGCGCGGGGTCGTGAAGTCGAGGGACGATCCCGTCAGTTGCATGACTGAATTGCCGTCGGCGTTGCCGTCCCAGAAGGCGCGCTTGATCTTGCCTCCGTCGCGCAGCAGCACGCCCAGTCCGAGCCCCTTCAACAGTTCGTCGTTCTCCAGCTTCACACGCAATCGCTTGACGTCGGGTTCGTGCAGTTCGGCCGCGACCGCCGCGAGATCCAGTTCTTCGAGGATGTATCCGCGAGCCACCTCGCTGACCGGTTCGGGAAACTCTTCGAGCGGTCGCTGCGCTTCTTCACCACTTCGCAGGAACGGACCGATGGTGTCTTCGAGTGATTTCAGGAATTGCCTGCGGTCGGCCTCGACCTTTGTCTGGAAGACCGCCGTTTCCGGGTAGAGCCGCTGCACCTGTTCCCGTTCGCGCCCGAAGACACGGGCGAATTTGCGGATCTCGTCATCGGGCGGTTCGATCATGCCGTGCTTGTGGCAGGCCATGCACGACAGCCCGCTGACGATGGCCGGTGTGCCGGAAGTCTTGAGCGCATCGCTGACGACTTCAATCGGCCCCGCGTCGATCCGGTTGTCGCGACCGTCCATTAGCAGATAACCCTGCAAGCCGTTCGGCAGATGGAATACCACCTCGCCCCCATCGTGCTCGAAGGCCAGCGCCGGAAAGGCCTGTCCCGGCACGACGGGACCGAGCGGGAACTGGCTGAGGATCGCGCGGCGGCTGCTCCCCTTGAAGTCGTAGCTCTTCCAATAGGCTCCGTGCTTGGTGACGTGCCGTTCGACAAGCCGGTTCTGACCCGAGACGCCGCTGGCCGTGAAGCCCGCCCGCGCCACGCGCCGTTCATCACCGCGGGCGATGTTGGCCGCCACGTCGATATCCAAGTAGCGTTCCAGATCGACGGCCGTCATCCGCTTGGGGTTGGCCGGTTTTGACGGGTCGGTCGGGCGGTTGGTCAATTCGGGCAGGCTGAGGTCGAACAGGATCGAGTAGTACAACGGCGGCTGTGTCGCGATCGCTTGGAACCAGTCGGCACGGATCGCGTACAGCGGCTCGGCATTTTCTGTCAGGCGCAGAATGTCGGTCTCGATGTCGCGCAGCTTCGTGTCGTCGAGGTTGTTGTATCCGAGGGCGTACGGGTACTTCGCGCGGATCGTCCGCTAATGGTCGCGCGTCCATCCGAGCGCCTCAATGTCGACGGCGTAGACCAGCTCCCGTAGCACGGACGCCTCGTCCGTGCCGGTGGCTGCGCGTGTCGGTGCGCGCACGGACGAGGCGTCCGTGCTACGACGAATTTGCGGCAGATCGACGGCGCGCGGGATGACCAGCTCGCGCTCCCAACTCAGGCTGTTGAGTCCCTTCGCCAGACCCGCCCGCGCCAGCGCGAGCGACTCGTCGGCCACGCCCGGGTTGTTGTGTATTTCGACCAGGGTGAAGTATCGCAGCCGTCGCCGCGTGCGAACGTCGGGCTGCTTCTGCAAGTCATCGCGGATCGCCCGCAGCGTTTGTTCGAGCGACACAAACTCGCGCGGCTTGGCCACCGGGAACGCGGGCGCTCCCGCCTTGATCCAGTCGGCAATCACCTGTGCCTCGGCGGGCGTCGGACGCGGAAGCTGAATCTGCGATTTCGGCGGCATGGTCCCGCGGTGCAGCAAGCCCCACAGCGGCGACTCGGTCGGACTGCCCGGCTTGACCACCGCCGCATCACCGGCGGTCATGGAGGCTGCGGCTCGCACATCGAACTCGTACCCGGACGCCGATCCCGCCCCGCGATGGCAGCGGTGACAATACCGGTCGAGAATTCGCGCCGCTTGTGATGGCAACTCGGGCGAATCGGCCGCGAATCCGGTCGGGCCACCGCAGGCGGCGAGCGTCCACAACGTAAGCTGCAAGACTGTTCCGCGCAGAGCTGCTCTTCGTCGCATGATTTGGTTCCTTGCTGTTGTTTCGGAGAATACTTCCGGAGTGTGCCGATCCGATTGTGAACGGAGACGATTCACCCAGACAACGCACGCCGTGCGAAAAACTTCCCGGAAAAACGAATTGCGTGGTCATTTCCACCCCGGTTCATGGCACATGCTGAGGGGGTCGGGAGTCTTTTTCAGGCCGCGAGCCGAGGTTCATCCAGTCGAGAATCGTTCTTCGCGGCCTGAAAAAGACTCCCGACCCCTTACCACAGTTCGACGCGCAGCGGGTGCGTGTTGACGTGCCGGGTTAGTTCTTCGGCGTTGAAGACTCCCGTCGTGGCGCCCATCGAGCGGACGCAACTCGCGCCCATCGCCGTGCCGAGTTGCAGGCAGAGGCGGGCGTCTGCGCCGTGGAGCAGGCCGTAGACGAAGCCGGCGACGAACGCATCGCCGGTGCCGGTCGCGTCGACCGCTTCCACGGGGTAGATCTCGGATCGCAGACGTTCACTTGGCGAGGCGAGCAGCGCGCCGCGGCTGCCGCAGGTGATGACGACTGTCTTCGCGCCGAGTTCGCGGAACCGCAGCACCTGGGCCTGCGGATCGGCTTCTCCGCAGAGTCGTTCCGCTTCGTCGTTGTTGGGGAAGAAGTAGTCGGTCCAGGGGAGGATGGCCTCGATCCATGCCCCGAAATCTCCGTCCGAATCAGGCAGGCAGACGTCGAGGATCGTTGTGACATTCGCCTCCCGCGCGAGGCGGAACATGCGCAGCACGCATTCGGGCGTTAGTGCTTCGAGCAGGCCGAAGCCGCCGACGTAGAGGACTTTGGCGGAGCTGATGTCCTGCGCGGTGACCTGCGTGCCGTCGTACTCGGCGTTGGCTCCGACGCAGTGGATGAAGCGGCGATCTTCGCCGCGCACGTTGAGGACAAACGTGCTGCTCGTGGGCGCGGTCTGGCTGAGGACGAGGCCGGTGCAATCGACGGTCGACACCACCAGCCGATCGCGGACTTCGCGGCCGAAGACGTCGTCACCAACCCGGCCGGAGACGCCCACGCGCAGGCCCAGCCGGGCCATGTCGACCGCGACGTTGGCCGCGCAGCCGCCGATCGTGAATTCGACCCGATCCGTCCGAATCAGGCTGCCGGGGGGCGGCATCCGGGCGATCGGTTGGCAGACGGAGTCGGCGACGATGATTCCGGCACACAAACAATCCAGAGACGCGGGCATGCGTGGTTTCCTAGCTGAAGCGCTATCCAATTCTGATGCGCTCTCCAATTCGGCCTATCACGCGGAGCGTGATGGCTACGTAGTTTTCAGTCTGAGGCACCTGTCGAAACAAACCGTAGCACGGACGCCTCGTCCGTGCGTTTCCAGTTGGAATTCGCTCGGACGAGGCGTCCAAGCTACGTCTTTGCACAGCCTGTTACACGCGCAGTTCATCGGCCGACTGGTTCAGTTCGTCGGCGTAGCGTTGACGGATTGGGCGGATGATGTTGGCGATGAAGGCGTCGACTTGTTCGGGCGCGCGGCCGATGAAGCGGCGCGCGTCGAGGGCCGAGTTCAGATCGACCCGCGCGAAGGCGGGATCGAGACGGAGTCGTTCGAGCAGGTCGTTGTCCCGGCCCTGTTCCTTGACCATTCGCGCGGCTTCGACGCTGTGGATGCGGATCCGTTCGTGCAGATCCTGACGGTCGCCGCCGGCTCGAACACCGGCCATCAGGATTTCCTCGGTCGCCATGAACGGCAGTTCTTCGTTGAGGTGGCGGGCGATCACGTTGGGGTAGACGACCAGGCCCTCGACCACGTTGCGGTACAGGATCAGGATCGCGTCCGTCGCCAGGAACGCCTGGGGTATCGTCAGGCGGCGGTTGGCGCTGTCGTCGAGGGTTCGCTCCATCCATTGAGTGGCCGTGGTCTGGGCCGCGGAACTCGCCAGGCTCATGACGAATCGGGCCAGGCCGCACATGCGTTCGGCGCGCATCGGGTTGCGTTTGTAGGCCATCGCAGACGAACCGATTTGATCCTTGCCGATCGGCTCTTCGACCTCCTTGCGGCTTTGCAGCAGCCGCAGGTCCGAACCGGCCTTGTGGGCCGACTGCGACAGTCCCGCCAGCGTGTCGATCACCTGCGAATCGACCTTGCGCGAGTAGGTCTGTCCCGTCACGGCGTAGGCGCTGTCGAACCCCATTTTCTGGCAGACGATGCGATCGAGTTCCTCGACCGTTTCGTGGTCGCCATTGAAGAGCGACAGGAACGTGGCCTGAGTCCCGGTCGTCCCTTTGACGCCGCGCATCTTCAGCGAGGCGATCCGATGTTCCAACTCTTCCAGATCGAGCACCAGGTCGTAACACCACAGGGTCGCCCGCTTGCCGACAGTGACTGGCTGCGCCGGCTGAAGGTGGGTGAAACCGAGGCAGGGAAGATCGCGGTATTCTTCGGCGAAGCGCGCCAACCGGTCGATGGTCGACACCAGCTTGGAACGCAGCATCTCCAAGCCGCGGCGCATCAGGATCAGGTCGGTGTTGTCGGTGACATAGCAACTGGTGGCGCCGAGATGGATGATCGGCCTCGCCAGCGGACAGACGTCGGCATAGGCATAGACGTGCGCCATGACGTCGTGCCGCAGTTGCTTTTCATGTCGGGCCGCCCGCTCGAAATCGATGTCGTCGATGTGCGCCCGCAACTCGTCGATCTGGGCCTGCGAGATGTCGAGTCCCAGATCGCGCTCCGCCTCGGCCAGCACGACCCACAGCTTCCGCCATGTCGAATGCTTCGTCTGCGGCGACCACAGGCGGCTCATTTCGGATGAGGCGTAGCGGCCAATCAACGGGTTGTCGTAAACGTCCTGATTCACGTCGAAATCCTTGGTTGTCTGCTGTTCTCAATGGACGCGGCCGTCCGTCGTGTGAAACGAGGGTCGTGGGTCCAGACGTTTTACCGCTACGCCAACGGCGTGCGCGAGAACAATGGTTCGCTCCCGCCTGCGCGCACGCCGTTGGCGTTGCGGTTAAACGAAGAAAACTATTCGCAAGTGACGCTCACACTTTAGGCCCGCTCCGTCTGAAATGCGACTCTGTCCGATTGTGTCACGCGAGTGTCACGCCTGTGTGTCGCGCGACTGTTGAATTCACCCGTCGAACTCGTCACGATCGCCCGCCAGTCTCGATCTCATCCGCCGAAATCGCCGGACTTTTCCAATCACTTCTTCATCAGGATTGGTTCCATGCCCATCGCCATCGAGTGTTCTGTTTGTGGGAAGAAATACCGGGTCGGCGACGAGCGCGCCGGCCAGATATTTGAATGCAAGGAATGCGGCGGTGAAATCGACGTGCCGGGCGGCCGCCGTCGAGCCAAGAATGACGACGAGGATGATGACGTTCCCGTTCGGAAACGGCCCGGAAAAAAGAAGAAATCGTCCAAGAGTTCCGGTGGCTCGTCGACCGTCATGATCGGTGCCGGAGTTGGAGCGGTGCTCGTTGTCGTCGTCGGTGTGGTCGTGTTCTTCGCCACGCGAGGACCAGGCGCTGCGAAGCCACCGGGTGATGCGGTGGCAGCAAACCCTGCTCCAGCAGTTCCACCTGGCACCGCAGAGGTGACACCGGTGCCGGGAACAAACCCGGCAGCCGGCCCAAACCCAGCGGTAAATCCGGCACCCAATCCCGTTCCAGCACCGGGCCAAAACCCGAATCTGCCAGTGCCCGGCAATCAGCCTGTCGCCAAGGCGGCGGGTAGCGGCTTCAAGGGTGGTGCCGATCAAGGGGGAGTGGGAGCGCAATTCGAAATCAAGGTTCAGAACTGGAAAGCACAGCCGGACCCCGCCACCGAGATCGTCAAGTTTGATTCGTCCAAGAAATTCAATGTGAAGATCAAGGATGGGTTTATCAGTGACGACAGCGTGCTCTATCCCGTGACCCCCAGCCAATTCGCGATGTTCAGTGACTCGAAGGGGACGCGCGACATCTGGAATCTGGCAACCGCCACCAAAGCCGGTACGTTCAAAGGGGCGAGGATTTCTGGAGAAGACATTGCCCTCAGTCCCGACGGCAAGTATCTCGCCTGGTTCCGGCATGAAGGGACCAGTGGCGGCGTCGAAGTCTGGGACATCGCCGCGAAGAAGACCCTGGGTGCGGTCGCTGTCGATTCCAAGAAATTCAACATGTCGGTGCTGGCGATTCCGACGCCGCAACGGATGGTCGCGTTCTCCGATGTACACACCGCATTGCTGTCGTGGAAGCTGCCGTCCGGGGACTTGGAACGCGAACAGATGCTGGGTGACAAATGCCGGCCCGGCGATCGCAATGCGTTCAGCCCGGGCGGTCGGTACGCTGCCTTTCTGCGTGATTTCCTGGCGAAGACGGTCGCGATCTATGACTTCAATACGGGCGAGATTTCGGAGCTTGAATTTGTGAAACGCCCCAGCAACACGGTCCTGGGAATGGCGTTTTCCAATGATGGCCAGGAATTTGCAATCGTTTTCGAAGGCGACCAACCTACGTACGGTGAGCGAATCATCATCATCAAGATGGCCACCGGTGCCGTCGTCGACACCGTCGTGCTGGAGGCAGGGGTCAAGAAGGAGCACAGCCTGTCCGGCAAGGGGTGCAGCCTGCAATGGTTTCCGAATGGCAAGCAGTTTCTGTTGCATGGCGTGGCGATCGTCGACCGCAGTGCCAAGAAGGTTGTCTACAGTCTCGGCAAGCCGAAGCTGGATACAGGATCTCTCCGGAACCGCCGCGTTCTGGACAACGGCCTCATTGCCGTATGGGAGGGAACCCGGCAGGACTCCACGGTTCAGCCATTGCAGGTGAAGGACGAAGACATTTCAAAATCGGTTGCCGCCGTCGAAGCGGGCGGCCTGCTGGTTGATGCCAAGCTGCCCAAGCTGACCAAGTTTGATGCGTCAGGTTTGACGGACCGGTCGGATGACAAGACACCGGGCTGGCAAGCCCCGGCCGACCCGGCTCCCACCGCGTCCGGGCTGCTGCTCGACAAGCCGCTGGCACTGAAAGGAAGCGGGCAATCACGTGGATTGTGCGTCTCGCGTCTGAATGCGGGACTCGGGTTTGTCCGGATCGCGGAAGGCGAAGATCCGAACGATCTGAAAAATCGGACTCCCGAAATTCGTTTCCGAGCCACGAAGAATCACAGCATCATCGCCCAGCCGCGGATGAAACCGATCCACTGTCAGAAGAACTGGATTGACGTCTACGATCTCGTCAAACGCGACTCGGCGCGCCGCATTGATTTGGACTTTTCCTGCGACCTGCTGGCGGCGAGTCCCGACGGGACGCGGGTATTGGTTGCACCCCATGACGGTGAGGGGCGCGTCGACGTCTTTTCGGCGGCGGATGGAACCCATGTGGCCGGGTGCCGCCCGTTCCAAGATGAATCCAAGAACGAAAACCGCGACCTTCAATCGGCGTTCTTCATCGATGCCGACCATGTCGGGGTCATCAACTTCGAGGACCGGTTGATCGTCTACCATCTGCCCGATTGCAAGGCGGTCTATGAACTGAAGGAGGCTCTGTCGCCGACGTTGTCGCCCGGTGGCAAGACGCTGGCGGTCGCCCGCGAAGGCCGCATTGAACTGCGCGATCCTGTCACCGGCCAGCCGCAGGGGGCGCTGGAACTCGGGGGACTTGTCCGGGCCGTGGCGTTCCATCCGAACGGCGAACGGTTGGCGGCCGTCAGCTTCGAACGCAGAGGCTGGTCGTTGCACGACGTTGACTTGAAGACGGGCCGCGCCACCGATCCGATCCCGCTGCCGACCGCTGTCAGCTCGTGTCACTGGTGCGGTGACGATTACCTGCTGTTGAACAACTCGGCGCTGTTCGATGTCACACAGAAAACAGTGGCCTGGACCTATGAGACGAGCGATCCAAACGGCATCCACGTGACGATGCCGCCCGACGGACGACACTGGATGGCGGCGAAGGCGGCTCGCGGCGCGTCGGTGCAGATCGTCGCGACCGAGCTGCCCGATGCGGCGGCCAAGACCAAGCTCGCGGGTGCGAAGCTGGTGCCCAAGATGGTGGTCCAACCCGGCGGCAATGTGACCGTGATGGCGAAGATCCCGGAACGTCCGGATCGGCCCGGCTTTCAAGCGGAGACGCTCGGGCTGCTCAACAAGGCGGTGGAACAAAGCGGCGTCAAGGACGCGGCCGGCCAGCAGATCAAGCTGGCGGTGAATGTCGACTACAAGCCCGGTGCCATGGTTCCGGTCCGGTTCTACGGTGCGGGTGGCGGGAAACAGATTCAGTTGCAGGAAAAGACGCTGGAAATCACCGTCGCCTATGACTTCAACGGAGCCGTGTTGTGGAAGTCGACCAGCAACGTCGCCAACCTTGGCTTCTTCAGCCGGGTTCCCTCGGTCGAAACGGCCCAGAAGGCACTCGACGATGAGATGTGGGATCGCGCCCGCGGCTTCTTCGACGCGCTGCAGCTTCCCGCCTATGTCTTCTCGAAGGAATCGGTGTACGGACTGGGAACGTCGACACTCACGGGTGACGGCGCGCAGGCGAAGGGCAAGTAACGCGATCGATCCGCAAATCGACGCGCCGCTATCGGACGACGGTGACTTGACGGTCACGGGCCGTGAACGTCGGGGTGCAGAACAGCGATTCCGCAGCAAGGGGTCAGGCACCGCAGAACTGTTGTTCTGCACCGTGAAGGTCGAACTGATCGACTGTCCGCCGAATCAGTGTGGTTTCGACTGTTTGACCGATTTGGCGCGATGTGTGCGGATGGCACTGAGCGCATGCTGGAAGTCATCCGGCAGCGGGGCCTCGAACTCCATCCGCTTTCCCGTGACCGGATGATTGAAACCGAGCTTCAGCGCGTGCAGCGCCTGACGCTGGATCAGCGTTTCGTCCTGTTCGGGAGGAAGATTGTCGATCAGGTCCGAGAGCTTCAAAGCGGCCCGGCCTTCATACAGGCGGTCCGCGACGACCGCATGGCCCAAGTGGTGCAGATGCACCCGCAACTGATGAGTGCGTCCCGTCTGCGGGCAGAGTCGCAAGAATGTGAATCCGCGGAATCGTTCGAGCACTTCGTAGAACGTGGCCGCGAAACGCGAGTTTCCCCCCTCGGGACAAACCATCATCCGTTCCCGGTTACGCTGGCTGACCCGCACGTGCGTCTCGATGTAGTCGCGGTCGAAGGCGACTTCCCCCCACGCGATGGCACGGTACTCCTTTTCCACCGTCCGTTCCTCGAACTGGCTGCTGATGTTCGCATGGACGGTGTTGTTCTTGGCGACGACCAGTACTCCGCTGGTGTCGCGGTCGAGCCGGTGGACGATCCCCGCGCGGTGCTTGCCGGCGACGTCACTGAGCTTGTCGAAGTGAAACTGCAAGGCGCCCGCGAGAGTCCCGAGATAGTGGCCGCGTCCCGGATGAACAATCATGTTGGCCGGCTTGTTGATGACGATCAGCGACTCGTCGTCATACAGGATGTCGAGCGGAATGTCCTCGGCGGGCAGCGTCTGGTCCGGGTTTGTGGGCAGGCGGAATTCCACGCAGTCGTTCACGCGCAATCGGCGCGAGATCTTGACCGGCAGCCCGTTGACGAGCACTCCGTGATCTTCGATGACCCGCTGAAACGCGGCACGGCTGAAGTTGGAATGCAGCCGGGTCAGGTAGTGATCGACGCGCCACCCGTGGGCGCGCGCTTCGACCACGACCTTGACGGATTCGGAGGAATCTTCCCCGGCGTCGGTGGGTTCATCGACATCGACGTCGACGTCAGGGATTTCTTCTGTCATGAAAAAGGCCAGTGTCAAAAAGGAAGCCCGGCATGCCAGATGCCGGGCCAGGTGGAGATTCATTGCCGGAGGAGACGAACACGACTGTGGAGGTTACTCCTTCTTGTCGGTTTCCTTCTCAGACTTCGGCCCGGGGCTCTGTTCCGTTGCGGGCTTCTTGTCCGGTTTGGCGTCCCCCTCTTTCGTCGCCGGGGCATCGTCGGGCTTGGCTTCGGGCTTGATCGGTTCCGCCGGTTTTTCGGGAGCGGGCTTTTCGGGCTGGGGATCTTCACCCGTTGTCGCCGGGTCGCCGGACTTGCCTTTGGACTTTGGCGGGTTCGGCTCCAGGCTGAACTCGCTCTTTCCGGGAGAGGGGAACATCGACTCGAAGGGATCCATTGAGGAACCGTCCTTGGGGCGAGACTCGGTTGGCTTGGGGTTCTGTTTGCTGAACCACGCGTAGAACTCCTTGGCTCCCCCTGTCTTCAGAGCCGCGATCCGTTGTTCGGCGATGGGCTTGTAAAACGTGTCCGGGATTTCGTTGAGCAATCGTTGGTAAACTTCGCTCGCCTTGCTGGTGTCTGAATCACTGGTTGCTTCCAGAGTCAGCGCCAGGCCCCACAAGGCTCGTTCCTGAATCGCGGGATCGGCGGGCTTGTGGGAGGTGAGTTGTTCAAAACCTTCTTTGGCTTTTTTCAGGTCGGTCAACGCGACGTCGCGATCCGAGAACATCGCCGACAAACCGGTTTGCAGATTCAGTTCCGACTCGCGAAGTTTCGCCCAACGACCGGCAAGCGTTCCTTTGAAGTCTTCGGCCACTTCACCGAAGTCGTTCACGTTCTCGGCACTTTCGAGTTTCGTCCAAGCTTTCGCCGCGGAGGCATTCGATTGCCGCGACCACCAAATCACCGCCGCGGCAACCACCAAGATTCCACAAATCGCCACGACGATCGTGGTGGCATGCTCTTCCAATCGATGGCCGACAGCCTGAACCGTCTGGCCGAATTCGTTGGTCTTGAGCCGATGACGTTCTTCGCTGTTCATGCTGGCAGGCATCCGTGGTGAGATTCAGTTTAATCCGCACAACACGCCCTGTGTTTGCGGGACCGCGAGTATAGAAGTGACTTCCGAGACCGTCAAGTTTCGCGAACTTCTCTGCTCGCAAACGGTTGCGCGATGATCAGGGAGCTGAGTCACCTGTGGCAACCAACAAAAACGCCTCGTGCCGTGCGGCACGAGGCGTTTGCAATAACACCGTCGCAAACCTTGCGACCTCATTTGCGGGACGGGGTCTAACGACAGCAGGGAGTGCTGGGGCAACACGGTTGGGGTGCCGGCACCATGATCTTCTTTTCGACCATCCTGCAGACCTGAACCGTGACTTCCTTCTCGACGCAGAACGGGACGCAGACCGTGAACGTCTCGGTCTTTTCTTCAGGAACCGTGTCGCAGACGGTCACCTCATACTGCTCTTCGCGTGTCTTGGCGACAGCGACACAGTACGTGACCGTGCGGGTCTTTTCCTCGGGAACCAGTTTACAGACCGTCACCTGCCGCGTGCGGGTCTCCGGCTTGCACAGTTGGACTTGGTACTCGAATTCCTGCTGCGACCGAACCAACTCACAGACCTGAACGGTGCGCGTGCGCTGTTCGGGCTTGCACAGCCGAACTTGGTACTCGTATTCCTGCTGTGAAGCGACCATCTCGCAAACCTGCACCGTACGAGTGCGGATTTCCGGCTTGCACAACGTGACGTTGTAGGCGTACGGAACCTGTTTGCATTGACGGGTGTAAACGGTGCAGGACACTTCCCGCTGAACGATATTCGGCACCCACACGTTTTGAGTCACAACCGTATTGCAGACCGGGGCCGGTGCGCAGGTTCCGCAAGAACCGCAGGGATTACCGCCACCACAGGCGAAGTGATGGCGTGGACGGCAGCAGTGGGCGATCACGCCACAGGGCTGGCAGCCATTCGAGACCGGAATACACCGCTGTTCCCAATGTCCCTGATCTTCACAGACCGTGCGCGTCTGAACGACGGGGATGCATTCCCAAACCGTTCGTGTGCCGGTGCGCTGCTCCGTGTAGGGAATGTTTACCGTGTACGCTTGTTCAACATTTCTGGTGACAGGCGTCATCACACAGCGGGTTCCTTTGCGGGTTTCGCAATACGGGACCATCACGGTGAAAGTCTGTTCGACGTTCCGGGTGACGGGAGTCACCACACAACGAGTTCCCTTGCGGGTTTCGGAGTACGGAACCATGACCGTGTAGGTTTGGTCGATGGTTTCCGGCACCGACTTGCACTCGATGTATTTCTCTTCGCGGGTCCGAGTTTCGTTCTCGGTGAAACAGACGGTGCGCGTCCGTGGTTCCGTCCGCGGGACGAGCTTGGTCACGGTGTACTTTCGCTCCCGCTGTTCTTGTTTGTACTCGGTGACCTGAATCTTTCGAGTCTCGGTCACCAACTCGGGTACCAGCACGGTCTGTTCCACCATGACCGGCGCACAGGCCGTTGCTACAGGCGCGCATGCTGGGGCGCTCACGCAGCACGGACTGGGTACGCATTCCGCAGCGCAAGGGTCGCAGCATCGCGCCCTTCGCCAATGTCCCGCGTCGGCTACCGACCCGAACGCAGACAGTACCAGCAACACCAACGCCAACCTCTTCATCACGCCCTCCCTTCGTAACTTTCAGCTCTCAATCGCTTTCGGACGGCCCGAAAGAGCATCTCGCTTTCAAACGTCCCCGAAATGATTATTCCGATTATTCCGGTTGGGACGTTGGTGAGACATAGTAAAACTGAAAAGGATCGGCGTCCAGTGGTAGAATGAGGGTTTTGCGGCAAACAGGTAAATACGGTTGCAAACTGGGCTCTTGGGCGAGGTCATCCGTAAAACGGCTGCTCGACAACAGGCACTCAATCCCATCAAATCAGCGTCTTGGTTGCGCCAATGAAGCCTGACTTCGGTGTGGCATTGGGCGCATCCCTAAACAGCGGTTCACCATTGGAAAGAATCCCCCGCCCGGGACCATTTTGGAACTCGACTTGCTAACGACAATGAACCGACATACGTTTATGTGTACATGGACGTACCCACTTCCGCAGGATGGTGGGCGGCTGCTTTCCTCTCCGACTCACTGGAGGCAAACCGCGATGGTTCGATCGTCGATTTACTTTGGTCCGTTGTACCGACCAATTCTCGCACGGGCTGTTGTTGGAGCTTGTTGGCTGTTTGGTCCGACGCTGCCGACGCGGGCCGAGGAGTTGAAGCCGGTTGGTGCGGCCGCAGTCTGCGAAATCCAACCCGCCTCTGCCATTCCGGGGACGCTGTTCATTTGCGGTGGTGGAGTGTTGCCCGCCCCGTTGATCGACAAGTACTTCGAACTGGCGGGTGGCAAAGGCGCACGGATCGTCGTGGTCACCACAGCCAGCACCCTTGCTGGCACCCCCGAAATCGAAGCCAAGTACGCCCACTGGCGCGACCGTCCCCATGCGTCAATCGATTTCTTCCATGTTCAATCACGTTCGGAAGCGGACAGCCCGGACTTTTGCCAGAGATTCCATTCCGCTACGGCGATCTGGTTCGCTGGCGGGAATCAGAACTTGGTGACCGACGCTTATCTGGGAACCCAAGTCGGAAGGATGTTTCACACGGTGCTTCGGCGCGGCGGAGTGATTGGCGGAACCTCGGCTGGCGCTGCAGTCATGTCGCAGGCGATGATTGCCGGCGGTCAGACCGAACCTGCCATGTCCACCGGGCTTGGTTTCCTGCCGGGAACAATCATTGACCAGCACTTCCGCAAGAGGAACCGGGAAGACCGGTTGAATCTCGCGCTGCAACTGCGGCCGGGGCATGTGGGGATCGGGATCGACGAATCGACCGCGTTGATCGTCCACGGACGATCGATCGAAGTGCTAGGTGACTCCGACGTGACGCTGTGCCTGGCCCCATCGCCACAACGGGCCGCTTCGGCGGTTCGTCTGGCCCATGGCGGTAAGGAAGACTTGATCAAACTCAGCCGCGCAGCCGTTGCCCGAACCCGCGAGGAATTCCCGGCTCCGAAGAAGCAGATCCCCGAGGTCAAGGCGGGAACACTGGTGATCGTTGGCGGTGGAGCCACACCGCGCGAAGCGGTCGACAAGTTTCTGTCGGCGGCCGGAGGAAAAGACTCGCCCATCATCGTGGTCTCGAACGCGCTGTGTGATGAGCCTCCCGAGGAGCAGCAGGTCTGCGGCTGGTTGAAAGCCGCGGGGGCTTTGAACGTACGGCAACTGCACGCTCGTGACCGGCAGGAATTGTCCCGGCCAGACCTGCTGACGCGGCTCCGGGAAGCGCGCGGCGTCTGGTTCACCGGCGATCACCAATGGCGGCTCGTCGATGCGTATTTGGATACTCCGATCCAAACGCTGTTTCACGAAGTGTTGCGCCGCGGGGGTGTGATCGGCGGCACATCGGCGGGTGCGACAATTCAGGGTGAGTACCTGGTCCGCGGAAACCCGTTGGGGAATCAGGACATGATGGCGGAGGGCTACGAACAGGGGTTCGGATTTCTCCCCGGTGTTGCCATCGACCAGCATTTCAGCCAACGCGACCGATTTGACGACATGACCGAACTGAGGAAAACGCACCCGCAACTGGTCGGCATCGGCATTGATGAATCCACGGCGCTCATCATGAGCGGGACAACCATGGAGGTCGTCGGCCAGAACTCAGTTGCCGTCTATGATCGCGGACCGGATGCGAGCGAGTCCCTTCCGGAATTCGAGGTCGTCAAGGCCGGCCGGAAGTATGACTTCAAACAACGCCGGCTGATGGAACTGGCCCCGGTGGAATCCGCCAGCACCAAGTGACACCCGCCGTCCGCAGCATCGCGACCGACGATGAATCCGCTTATGATTCCGTCCCTGTAGTCCCGGATGGTTTCGGAATTGGGGAGTCGGTTCGTGACGGAAGACCACACGTTGATCGAGGGTTTGGAGCGCAACGTTTGCTCGGCCATCCTCGGCAAGCCGGACACCGTCCGGTTGGCGATCGTCGCGATGCTGTCCCAGGGGCATCTCCTCGTGGAAGACGCTCCGGGTGTCGGCAAGACGTCGCTGGCCAAGGCACTGGCGAAGAGCTTCGATTGCGAATTCACGCGGCTGCAGTTCACCCCCGACATGCTGCCCAGTGACATCTTGGGATCGAGCGTTTACCTGCCCAGCCTGGGCGAGTTTGAATTCCGCCGCGGGCCGATCTTTACGAATGTCCTGCTGGCCGACGAAATCAACCGCACAACGCCGCGGACGCAAAGCGCACTGCTGGAGGCGATGAGCGAAGGGCAGGTTTCGGTGGAGGGCAAGACTCATCCGCTGGCCGAGCCGTTCTTTGTGCTCGCCACGCAAAACCCGTATGAATTCGAAGGCACCTATCCGCTGCCCGAAAACCAGCTCGACCGCTTCATGATGTGCATCGAGATCGGGTATCCGACACGGGAGGTCGAACGGAATGTTCTGACAAACCACCGCGATGGCGAACCGGTCGACAAGCTCAAGCCCGTCCTGAGCGCCGATCAACTCCGGCACCTGCAGCGCACGGCTCGAATGATCCGCGTTGATGATGCCATCAACGATTACATGCTGGATCTGATCCACACCACGCGGGGACACGAGCAACTGCAACTCGGGGTCAGCACGCGCGGGGCCATCACGCTGTACCGGGCCGCCCAGGGACTGGCGTTGGTCGAAGGCCGCGGGTATGTCATTCCGGATGACATCAAACGGCTGGCCGTGCCCGTCCTGGCACATCGCATCGTGGTGAAGGGTGTGCTGCATGAGGGACGCCGCGATCGCGCGAAAATGGTCATCAACCAGATACTGGCCAAGACGCGGGTTCCGTCGTGAGACTGACGACTGGATCGGACCAATCGGGTCATCGGACGTTTGCGACCCTTCGTGCGCACCAATCGCCAGCCGCGTCAAGCAGCCGAAAGTGCCGAATAGTCTGACGGTACGGCGGGCTCGGATTGCTCTTCTTTGCCGGGCGTCCACGCTCCGATACTTCAACCCAGCGGCAGAATCTGCAACTCCTTCGGCATGGCGGCCAACAAGGGACGGGTCCAGGAGAACTCCCGGTGGCTCATGCGGTGAAGGATCAGTGCGATGGCGATTCGAAATTGGGCATCTCATCGGCGGGCGGCGGTTCGAATCCTCGCCGCCGGAGCTGTTGTTGCCGGTGCGTTTGCGGGCATGGCCCTGCGTCAGTCGGCCGCCGCGCCCGACAAAGGTGTCGCATTGACGCGGCAGCGGGCCGGAGTTCCCATCAAGAACAAACTCCTCCATCAACAGCCGCGTCCCGCGTCTGCTCCGACAGCTCCCGATGGTCATGCGGTCGAACTGACCGGCACCATTGAATTGTGTCAAGCACCGCGACAGCCCCGGCCACTCTCTGCCGCTCCGAGACGGCTCGACGTGCTCGTTGCGTCGCTCGCGCCCGCAAATCGATAGCTCTGGAGGCATTGGACAGGCGCAAGACTTGGCCCGCGCGTCACCGCAGCGGTCGTCCCTCAATCGGCTTCCCGTTCGTGTCGAGAATCTGGAAGTGATGAATCCCCGCCTTGCGCTGGTCGGTGTACGTCCAGACGATCTGTTTGTCGCGGGTCACTTCGAACAGCTTGGTCTTGCCGGACGACGCGTGGTAGGCGGTGATCACGGTGTTACCGTTTGGCAGGCGTTGGCCGCCACAGGCATCGTCGAACGGCTTTGACGGGAAGTCGTCGTTCGACACTTTCCAGACCGTCTGCCCGTCTTTGTCGACTTCGATCGTCAGGTTGCCGATCGTACAGTTGATGAGCGTGTTTCCGTTGTCGAGCCGGATCGCCGTGAAGGGCCAGTTCGGGGTCGCCACTTCCCAGACGATCTTGCCGTCCGGCTGGTATTCGCGCACGACCTTGTCGAGCAGTTGCGGAACCAGGTAGTTCCCGTTGGCGAGCTTGCGGGCCATGCGCGTCTGCAGGTGGTGATCCTTGGTCTGGGCCTGCAGCGGCACTTCGACCGAGATCTTGCCGTCACGGGTCACCTCCAGCAACCGCGGTTTGGCTCCGGCTTCCGTCAGCAGAATGTTGCCGTTCTCCAGGGCCTGCGCCGTGTTGACTTCGGACTGGGTTCCCTTGAATTCAAAGACGACTTTCCCTTCGCGGGTAACCTCAATGACCGCACCGCTGTCGTTCGACTTGGACAGCGTCAGCAGAATGTTTCCATTGGGCAAAACCCAACCGTCGCGCGTGGACTTGGGATAGGACCACGTCACCTTTCCCTCACCGTCAACGATGAAGGTCTCACCACCGGTGACCAGGAACGAGTGCGTGATCTTGGCCGGTTCTTCGGCGGCGTTCGGACTGGAGCCGATGATCACGGGGATGATCGCCACGCAGCAGGCAATCCAGGCAAACAGACGACGGCGTTTCAGCATGATGGTCCTGACAAACAAGCGAAGGGAAATCGGAACGGAACGGATCAGCGCGGAAGACTACGCCTTGAAGCCTGACATGTAGGGTAGCGTCGCAGCGGTCTGCCGGACGGCCTCGGTGCCTTCCAGAAGCTGGCCGAGAAAGTCCCACTTGCCGGTCGTCAGCGCGATCCGCGCGCTGTCGAGGATCGAGACCGCAATGGTCATGTGTCCCGCGCGAACGGAGTGCTTGGAGAGATCCACGGTGACGGGGAGTTCCGGTTCGGCTTTGACGAGCGCTGCCAATTGCTCCAGCTCGGCGCGCGGGGCACAGACACAGGGAACCCCCAGCGTGGTGCAGTTGCCGAAGAAGATCTCGGCGAACGATTCCGCGATGATGGCTTCGATGCCCCAGCGCATCAGCGCCTGCGGGGCATGCTCGCGCGACGACCCGCAGCCGAAGTTGCGTCCGCCGATCAGGACCGACGCACCCTGATAGTGGGGATCGTCAAAGGGATGCGTGTGATCCTGCTGGCGGTCATCCTCAAACGCATGTTCGCCCAATCCGTCAAACGTCACGCACCGCAGAAACCGGGCGGGAATGATGCGGTCGGTGTCGATGTCGTCGATCAACAGGGGGATGCCCGTGCCGGTGATTTCGGTGATCTGGTGCATTCAAAAACTTTCCATGACAACTGCCGCGTCAACGATCAAACCGATGGTAGCCACGGTCGCCAGACTGTGGGAATTCAATCTCATTTCGGCATCTGCCCACGCTCTGGCGAGCGTGGCTACAACCCCATTTTCAACTTTGATGAACCAGTGCCACGATTACAACATGTTTCGCACGTCACTGACGCAGCCGTTGATGGCGGCGGCGGCCACCATGGCGGGGCTCATCAGCAGTGTTCGGCCGGTGGGACTTCCCTGGCGGCCTTTGAAATTGCGGTTGCTCGATGAGGCACAGACTTCGCGGCCCTTCAGCTTGTCGGGGTTCATGGCCAGGCACATCGAGCACCCGGCGGCGCGCCATTCGAAACCCGCCTCTTCGAAGATTTTGTCCAGCCCCTCGGCCACCGCCTGCTTCCCCACCAACTGTGAGCCCGGCACGACCAGGGCCTTCACGCCGGTGGCCACCTTGCGGCCCTTGGCGATGGCGGCCGCTTCACGCAGGTCGGAAATGCGACCGTTGGTGCAGGAACCGATGAAGGCGACGTCAATCTTCACCCCTTGAATCGGCTGCTCCTCGCGCAGATCCATGTAGGCGAAGGCGTCGCGGATTCCCCGTTGGTCTTCTGTCGAGAACGCGGACAGCGATGGCAGTCGTTCGGTGATCCCCACGGACTGCGCGGGATTGATGCCCCAGGTCACGGTCGGTTCGATCGCGCTGCCGTCGAATGTGACGTGATCGTCGAAATGAGCGTCGGAGGGTGACGCGAGGCTCAGCCACCACGCCGCCGCGCGGTCAAAATCGGCCCCCTGCGGAGCAAACGGCCGGCCCTGGATATAGTCGACGGTCGTCTGATCGGGATTCGCGTAACCGCAACGAGCCCCCCCTTCGATGCTCATGTTGCAGACGGTCATCCGCTCTTCGATGCTCATCCGGTCGAAGACCTCGCCGGCGTACTCGTAGGCGAAGCCGACCCCACCCTGCACTCCGAGTTTGCGGATGATGTGCAGGATCACATCCTTGGCGAAGACGCCGGAACGCAGCTTGCCGGTGACTTCGACCCGGCGCACCTTGGGTCGGCTGAGTGCCAGCGTCTGCGTCGCCAGTACATCGGCCACCTGGCTGGTGCCGATCCCAAACGCGATCGAGCCGAACGCCCCGTGGGTGCTGGTGTGACTGTCACCGCAGGCGATCGTCATGCCGGGTTGCGTCAGTCCCTGTTCCGGACCGACGATGTGAACCACTCCCTGCCGACTGTCCTTGAGATCGAACAGTCGAACGCCGAAGTCGCGGCAGTTCTTTTCGATCGCCGACATCATCTCTTCGGCCAGTCCATCCGCGAACGGGCGCAACTGGACGTCCGTCGGCACGATGTGGTCGACGGTGGCCAGGGTCCGCTCCGGAAACATCACCGTCAGGTTGCGGTCGCGCAACATGGAAAATGCCTGCGGGCTGGTCACTTCGTGAATCAGATGCAGTCCGATGAAAAGCTGGGTTTGCCCCGATGAGAGGGAGCGAACCGAGTGAAGATCCCAGACCTTGTTAAACAGATTGCGCCGGTCGGTCATGTCAAAATCCCAGTGAAAAAGAACGCGAGACACTGCGTGGCGGATTGTATCAACCCCGTGCGTCCGGGCGAATCGACCGGTCCGGTTTTGGAACGGACAAATTCGGGTCGCTCCCATTCCCCGCCGTTGCCACCGGAAAATACGGTCATCTGTCGGGCGCGTCGATCTCTTCCAACTGACCTGCCAGGGTGTGCATCTCAATTCTGGGTGAAATCGAATGAACGGGTTGTTGTCGAGTCTGAAAGAGTAAGGCGAGCGGCAGATGAATGTTTGTCCCCCTACAAGCACGACGCGCAAGCGAGTGTGCCTGACAACTCACTCGCTTGCGCATCGTGGTTGTATGCCGATTCCTGCTGCTGTCCCAAGAACCGCCGCGACTTCGACAGACTTGGATGAACTGCCTTTCGGATTCCACCCAGAATCGTGACGCACACCCGTCCTGCCATCGAATATGGCAGTTACTTGCCCTTGCCTCCGAGAGCGCGTGTAATGGCACCGACTCCACAACACCACGAGGAACTGCAACGATGGGACTTGTCCTGGCCAGCACGTCACCGTACCGCAAACAGTTGTTGGACCGTTTGGGGCTGCCGTTCGTGCAGAAGGCCCCGAAGTGCAACGAGGAGGCTCTGAAGGCGATCCCCTATCCGGGAGCGGCGGCGCTGGCCCGGTTGCTCGCGACGGAAAAGGTGCATAGTCTGATTTCCGAGTGCGGTGCGGACACCATCATCGGCGGGGACCAGATCGTGGAACTCGAAGGCCGGGTGCTCGACAAGCCGGGAACAATCGACCGGGCGATCGAACAGTTGACGGAAATGACGGGTCGTTCGCACCGCATTGCCACCGCCGTCGCCGTGTGGGACGAAGGCCGGCTGAGCACCCATGTCGACCTCACTACGCTGACGATGCGGACGCTCGAACTGTCGGCGATCAAACGCTACGTCGAGGCGGACTCGCCGCTGGACTGTGCCGGTTCGTACAAACTGGAATCCCGCGGGGTGACCTTGTTCGAACGCATCGAGACCGCCGACTACACGGCCATCATCGGCCTGCCGCTGATGGCGCTGACAACAATGTTGCGCGCCATCGGCTACATCATTCCCTGAACGACGCGCGTCAATGAATCACTCGGTCAAGTGGACCGAGCGATTCAAGTTGATGCCGAGTGCGGCCAGCTTGGTGCGGAAGGTCGAGCGTGAGATCCCCAGGATGGCGGACGCCCGGCTGATGTTTCCGTCCACCTGACTCAACAGTTCGGTCAGCATCGTTCGTTCGACACGCTGCATCACCTCGCTGTACAGGTTCTCGGTTCCGGCCTGAATGCGTTCCTGCATGAACCGGATCAGTTCGTCTTCCGAATTTCGATTGATCGTCCGCGTGGCAGGCTCATGGTTCACATGTTCCCGCGAGGCCGCGGGCAAAGCGGCGCGAATTGTCTCGGGCAGGAACTGCGGCACGATCACCGGACCCGAAGCCTCGACGACGGCGTGCTTCAACCCGCTCTGCAATTCACGCAGGTTCCCCGGCCACGAGTACGCCCCCAGCAGATCCATCGCCGGCGACGAAATCTCCCGGACATCCTTCCCGAGTTCCCGGCTGAACCGGTGCAGAAAATGGTCGACCAGCAGCGACAGGTCGCCCGCCCGCTCCCGCAGCGGCGGCAGTTGGATGGTGTAGACGTTGAGCCGGTAGTACAGGTCGCTGCGAAACTCACCGCGGGTCATCATTTCCGTGAGGTTTCGATTGGTGGCGGCGATCAACCGGACATTCGTGCTGATCAGCTCGTTGCCCCCGACCCGCTCGAACTGCTGGTCCTGCAGGACGCGCAGCACCTTGGTTTGTGTGAGCGGCGTCATGTCACCGATTTCGTCCAGGAAGAGCGTGCCGCCGTCGCACTGCTCGAACTTGCCGACCCGTTTGCGTTCCGCGCCGGTGAACGATCCTTTCTCGTGACCGAACAGTTCGCTCTCCAGCAGGTTCTCGGGGATCGCGGCGCAGTTGATCGCCAGGAACGGACGGTTCGCCCGGTTGCTGTACTGGTAGATCGCTCGGGCGACAACTTCCTTGCCGGTTCCGCTCTCGCCCAGGATGAGCACCGTCACGTCTTGACCGGCCACGCGGCCGATCTGCCGGTAGACCTCCTGCATGGCCGGACACTGACCCACCAGCAGGTCACCATCCTGCTGCTTCGATCCGTTGGCGATCTTGGCGGGAGTCCGCATCATCCGCGATGTCTCCAGCGCCCGGTCAATCACCAATTGCAGGGAATCCAGATCCAGCGGCTTGAGCAGGTACTCGAAGGCTCCCAGCCGCATCGCTTCGATCGCGGTGGACGCGGTTCCCTGCCCAGTCATCAGGATGACCGGTACGCGACAGTCGATCGACTGCAAATTCTGGAGCAATTGCAATCCGGATGAGTCCGGCAGACGAATGTCGGTGACCACAACATCCGGGAGATTGGAACGAAATGCCGCGACCGCCTCGGTCGCCGTGCGGGCTGTCACCAGTTCCAGATGCCCCGCGGGAAACGCATAGCGAAAGCAGTTCAAAATGAGTTCATCGTCATCGACGACGAGCAGTTTTGGCATCATAAGCTTTCGTGGACTTTGGAGTTGTCTGCTGCTGCGCTCGTGGCGTCTGGTCGAGTGATCGACCATTCCGTTTTCCCTCCGACATCGGAACCCGGCTGGCCATACTACCAATCGCGGGGACCATTCCTCCAGCGGGACGGCGTTTCTGGAAACGATTCAATTTCCCGATCTTGAGAGGAGCGGCTTATAAATTCAGGAGCCGCGATCCAGTTCGAATGAGTTTGAATGAGCGGTCATCCGCCAGCCAGCCGGAAAGAAAACGCCATCGCTTGCGCCCCCGATCACGGCGGGATGATTTGGCGGCGGGTGACCGCGGCTGTTCCTTGTGTTTTTTTCGAAGCAAGCCGGTCCGGCACAATCCCTGCTTTCACGTGATGTCCCGCCGGTTGTCTCAGCGTTGAATTGTCGCGATTGGCGTTAGAATCGGCGCATCATAAACTGTCGTAGCATGGACGCCTCGTCCGTGCGGGCCAATTCCAAAGGTGGTCACGTCTTGCCGCACGGACGAGGCGTCCATGCTACGGTTTGCGCCCGCCAATCCCGACAGTTATTGACGCGCCGATCCTTAGTATCCTGAACCACGGATCAACCATCCTCTTGAAGCAAGGCTCGCATCATGATTGTTTCCCTCCGTCGAATCCTGTTCCCGACCGACTTCAGCGAACCCGCCCGGCAGGCCCAGAAATATGCGGCCGCGCTCGCCGAGAAATTCGGCGCGGAACTGCATGCCATGAACGTCGTCCCGGAGATCATCCTTCCCGCGACGGATTCCTACACGGTCTGGACTCTGCCCGAGGGGGGCATGAAGGCCCAAGTGGAGGCGGCGGAAAAGCAGTTGCAGGTGGACTTGGGACCGGCCAGCGCCGCCGTCCGCCACGTCACCGTCGGCTTCCCGATCGAAGAAATCATGAAGTACGCCGGCAAACACGACATCGACCTGATCGTGGTGGGAACCCACGGACACACCGGGTTGTCACACCTGCTGCTGGGAAGCGTCGCCGAAAAGCTGGTCCGCCTGGCCACCTGTCCCGTGTTGACAGTCCATCCCAAGGGACACCAGTTTGTCACGTGATGCGGATGCGACGGTTTCTCGATTCGACCCATCGAACCGGGTCATCCCGGCGATCCCGTACTGTAGTCCCGTCGCTCCGCCGACGGGACCGCCGACGAGAGGGCTCGCAGGCACGCGCACTGAAGTGTCGACACTCGCATCGCCGCACGTCCCGTCGGCGGAGCGACGGGACAACAGTGCCTTCGTCGGCCACATCACCAACGGCCCATCGAGGCACTCCGGTTCCGCCGGGTTCGCCGGACTGGTCAATCGTCATCCAGTCGACAAGAACGATGCCAGTGTTGCACTCGCCCGGTACGTGAATCGAGCCTCAAGGTCCGAGTACGACAGCCGCTTTCATCCCGCAATCGGCCGAACATTGACGTCGCGGCGTTGGCATTGGGAATTCCGGTGATGTGGCACATCGACTGCGATACGACATCACGTGGCGACAACGCGTCATCAGCGTCGCCTGTCATTGAGTCCTAGAAAACGAGAACACCATGACCATCTCGATTCAGCGGATCTTGTTTGTCACCGATTTCAGCGAGCCCGCCAAGAATGCCCAACGGTACGCAATCGCGCTGGCGGAGCAGTTTGCGGCCGAGTTATATGCCTTTCACGCGGTGAGCGATGACGTGCTGGTGCCAGCCCCGGAAATGGCGGCCCAGTGGCTTCAGGACGAAGTGGAGCGCGCCCGGAAACAACTCGCCGCCGATCTCGGCACGGCCCGAGTTGCCAAGCCCGCAACACTGGAAGTCCGTCAGGGAAATGCCGTGCAGGAGATCATCCGCTACGCGACGGAGCACAACATCGATTTGATTGTGATCGGCACTCACGGACGGACGGGGCTCTCGCGCATGCTGCTGGGGAGCATTGCGGAAAAGGTCGTCCGGATGGCGACCTGCCCCGTCCTGACCGTTCATCCCTCGGATCATCAATTCGTCCTGGACCACCCCGCCGCGCAGTAGTTCCAACCCTGTGCGATAGACTATTGGCAACATGACGGTCAACGCCTGACGCGCCGTCGAGAGATGCACACCGGTTCCAAGGAATTCTCCCATGAGCGACCCGCATGACCTCATCTGTGTCTACAACGCCACCAATCCCGCGCAGGCGGAGTTGATCCGCAATCTGCTCGACGCGGAAGGGATCCGCGCGGCCACGGGTGACACTCACAATCCGTTCCCCGGACTGGCGATCGCGCCGGCGGAAGTGTTTGTCGAGCGATCCAATGAAGCGGCGGCCCGTTCGATCATCGCCGCGGCCGAACAACATCATGTCGACGAGGACGAGTCGGACGACAATGACGAGGAACTTGCGGATGAGGCGACGGGAACCTGAGCTTGCCTGAGACACTCAGTGGCTGTCTGGAAAGCTGCTGTCGCGAGAAAGTCGGGCCATGCGACAGCAGTCATTCATGCGCCGATCCTTTGTGATGAAGCCCTGTGTACCATCGATCACCATCACCGATGACCGCGCGCCCAACATTTGTCCGGTGCCTGACCCCTTGCTGCGGAATTGCCGTTCTGCACCCGCCTTGAAGCTTGGGGGTTCAACTGTGTCACCGCCCTGGCGAGGCGGTGATCGCTATCATCCAATCACAATCGCTGACGGCCGCGCCCACGAATGCCCGGCCGCAGCAGGAGATTTTCATGGACATGTTTCGACGAATCCTGTGTGCGACAGACTTCTCCGCCACGTCCGACAAGGCCATGCGCTATGCGGAGCGTCTGGCGCTTCAAGCCGGTGCCGACCTGTACCTCGTCCACGCGTTCGACACGCCGGTCGCGATGACCGTCCCCGAACAGACCCACCCGCTGGACACGAAACACCAACTGCAACTCGACCAATTGCTGGTCGATTCACCGCTGGCCAACCGGACGGTGCGCCTGCTGCACGCCGGTCCGGCGGGTGAAGTCATCTGCTGGATGGCGCAGGAACACAACTGCGACCTGATCGTCATGGGAACCCACGGGCACGGCGGCCTGAAGCACCTGATCTTCGGCAGCGTCGCCGAACATGTGCTGCGACACGCCCGGTGCCCGGTCATCACGATCCGTGATCGACCCGACAACGAACCGCCGCTCCAGCAGCCATTGGTCATTCCGATCAAGGCGCCGAGGTTCATGTAATGATCCGCGAGGAAATCACTGTCGCATTGTCGCCTTTCGCTTCGCGAAAGGACGTCCTTTCGCGGAGCGAAAGGCGACAGTTGTTCATGTGCCGATCCCAATGAGGTTCACTCAATGACGTCACTGAGCCTGATCGGCGACAGCGTCATGACCTCCAGCGCCCTGGCATTGGAACCGGTTCAGACAGTGGCGTTCCATTGGGCCGCCCCTGCCTCGGCCCCATCACCCAATCCGGTTGCGGAGCCCTCTGCCTCACGTTCAACCGGGGCTGTTACGGCTGCTACGGACCAAGCCATCAGGCCAATCCGGCCGCACTGGTCTCGCGGTTCGATCGGGAGGGGCATGCCTGCGATCAACTCGTCCCATTGCTGCGAAACTTCAACGCCGCCGCCCCGGTCTTTCGCGACACGACCGATCAACTGATGTCCCTCACGGACGAGAACTCGCGTTGTCGCGTTGGCTTTAGCCGACGCGATGCGACATCTTACGTGGGTTGAAACCCACGCCACAAAAGTTCACAAGCGCGGAGACGCCGATCAGATCCCCGCGAGGAGTGCCTTGGCCGCTTTCAAGTCGGGCATGTCAAAGCCTTCGGTGAACCAATTGTAGAGCGGCTCCAAATGTTGGCGGATTTCCGCGCGTTGACCCCGCTTCTGCCAGATTCGGCAGAGGCGCAGTGTCGTCCGCAGTTCGTACATCTTCGCGCTTTGCCGAACCGCGACCGCCAGTGCTTCGCGGTATGAAGTCTCGGCTTGATCGAGCTCACCGCGATCGAAGGCAAAGTCGCCGCGAAAGCGCAGCAACTCGGCGTGCATGTGGTACTCGCCGCCGCTTTGATCGGCGAAGGCTTGATCAAGCT
>JAYTIB010000608.1:0-4017 GCA_043732205.1 Schlesneria sp.
TCGGTGATGACAATCAGCGGCAGTTGTTCCTCGATCTGCTCGAGCGCCTCCCAGCCGTTCGCGGCGAACTTGATCCGTTCGTGAAACTGCTTTTCCAGCAGGCTGCGGGCCAGGTGGGCATCCACCGGCGAGTCGTCGACAATGAGCAGATAATTCATGATGTGAACCTTGTACACGTGACACCCGAACGCGGACCGGCAGCATTGTAACCAGCCCCGCGCGCCACGTACTCCCTGCGCGGCTCACAGTTTTGAAAGGGGTGTGCGTCAGGATTCTGGGTGGAATCCGAAAGGCCGGATTATTCACGAGGAACCACGGAAAACACGGAAATCCACGGAAGCGGAAGAGTTGCAAGATGTCGCCAGCTTGCACTTCGTCTGTTGAATAGGACGAGATGCTCACACGCAACTTCTTACTCTACTTCCCTTCCGTGAATTTCCGTGTTTTCCGTGGTGAATAATCTGGGAAAGGCCGTTCTTCCAAGTCTGTCGAAGGCGCGGAGGATCTTGGGCGAACGGCAGGAATCGGCAGACAAGCACGCAGCGCAAGCGAGTGAGTGAGTGAGTTTTCAGACACACTCGCTTGCGCATCGTGCTTGTATGCGGGCAAGCTTTCATCTGCCGCTCGCCTTGCTCCGTCGGAGTCGAGAACAACGCGTTCCTTCGATTTCACCCAGAATTGAGATGCACACCCTTTTGAAAGCCATCGTTGTCGTTGGCGGGGTGTCCGAGACATCCTGTGACGAATGGTTGCGGCCGGACGTCTCCTTTGCACCACGACCTGACTTCACAGCAAGCGTATGGTAAATTCGCCCACATCGAAGCGGCATTCTGCGGAGCACAGCATGAGACGACTGGCGATGGCGTTGGGGATGGTTTGTGCCGTGCTTCCCCGCTTGTGTCTGACGGCCGAGTCGGCCGAGCCAATCGAGCCGGTCGTGCCGGCCAATGTTGATCGGCAGGCGGCGACCGAGTTCTTCGAGAAGAAGATCCGCCCGCTGCTGATCCGACGCTGCGACGAATGCCACTCCACCCGAAAGGCCGACGAAAGCGGGCATTTCGCGCTGGACAATCGGGCGTCGCTCCTGGCCGGTGGAACCCGCGGGCCGGCGCTGGTGGCGGGAAAGCCGGACGAAAGTTTGCTGATCAAGGCGGTCCGGTATCTCGATCCGAAACTGCAAATGCCGCCCGATGGAAAGCTGGCCGAAGCCGAGATCGAGCTGCTCTCCAAATGGGTTCGCGACGGAGCGTTCGTCCCCGATTACGGCAAGGACATCGCCAAGAAAACGAAGCAGATCGACTGGGCGGTCGCACGGCAGTTCTGGTCGGTCCGGCCATTGGGGCGTGTGGCAATTCCGGAAATGCGGAGTGCGGAGTTCGGAGTGCGGACTGAACGAGAAGACAAGACCCGCGATGATGTTGCCGTGCCTTCAATCCACAATCGACAATCCGCAATCGGCAATCCGGTTGACTCGTTCATCGCCGCCAAGCTTCGCGAAAACGGTCTCGCGCCATCAACAACCGCCGACAAGCGGACGCTTATCCGGCGGCTCTCGTTCGATCTGATCGGCCTGCCGCCGAGTCCCGATGACGTCGCCGAGTTCCTCGCCGACGAGCGGCCCGACGCTTACGAACGGCTCGTCGATCGGCTGCTCGCGTCGCCTCACTTTGGCGAGCGGTGGGCGAGATACTGGCTCGATCTGGCTCGCTATGTGGACGACACGCCCGACTGGCAGAAGACGACCGAGCAGGCGTGGCTCTATCGCGACTGGGTCGTGCGGGCCTTCAACGAGGACCGGCCGTATGACGAGTTCGTCAAGCTGCAACTCGCCGCCGACGTGATGCCGGAGACCGCGCCCGAGGACTACGCCGCGCTCGGGTTTGTGGGACTGAGCCCGCAGTATTGGAAGGAACTCAAGCTGGCACCGTCGGTCATCGAAGTCATCGTGGCCGACGAGTGGGACGAGCGACTCGACGCGGTGTCGCGCACGTTTCTCGGCCTGACGGTCGCCTGTGCCCGTTGTCACGATCACAAGTTCGACGCCATCACAACGCGCGACTACTACGCTTTGGCGGGAGTCTTCGCCAGCACCGACCTCTCCGACCGACCGCTCCTGCCGTCGCCGCTGGCCGAGCTGGTGCGTGAGGCTCGCCACAAAGTCGACTCGCTCAAAGAGAGCCTCAAAAAGGTCAAGGACAAGGAATCGGAAGAGGCGAAAAAAATCGAGCAGCAGATCGCCGACATCCGGTCCGCGACGCCGCACATCGACTCACCGATGGCCCCCACGATCGAAGAGGCCAGCGTCTTCGTGATGCCCGATGGGCCGGACGCGACCAAACTCGATGTCCGCAAACGCCAGCCGCGCGATCTCCCCGTCTTCCGTCGCGGCAACCCGAGCAACCCCGGCGACATCGTGCCGCGCCGGTTCCTCGAACTCTTTTCACACCGCGGAGGGAATGCCCGTAGGATGGACGCCTCGTCCGTCCGAGACACCGCTGTGACGGACGGACGAGGCGTCCATCCTACGGGCGATTCCGGATCAGTTGCATCTGAGCAACCGCGCCGCTTTCTGCATGGCAGCGGACGAAGTGAGCTTGCCGACGCCATCATCCACGAGGCACAGGCTCTCACCGCGCGAGTCATCGTGAATCGAGTCTGGTCGCACCACTTCGGCAAGGGTTTGGTGAGGACTCCGAGCGACTTCGGCCAGCAGGGCGAACGGCCGAGTCATCCGGAGTTGCTCGATTGGCTGGCGAGCGAGTTGGTCTCCGGCTTTGTCCCCTCGCCCCCGTCTTCGGGGGAGAGGGCTAGGGTGAGGGGGCCGAATGGTGAGCAATCGTTGCTACCTCAATCAGCCGAAGAAAGAACCCCTCACCCTAACCCTCTCCCCACCAAGGCGAGGGGCGAGGGGACAAGAGCTTGGTCGTTGAAGCGGCTGCATCGCCAACTCATCACGTCTGCAACCTATCGTCAATCGAGCCTCGCGGTCCACTCCGCGCTCCCCGCTCCGAGTTCCGCGCTCGCCCTCGATCCCGACAACCACCTGCTGTGGCGTATGAACCGCCGACGGCTCGACATCGAACCGTGGCGCGATGCGATGCTGGCCGTGGCGGGGAACCTCAACGACGCGCTGAGTGGCCCCGCGCTCAACCTCGATCTGCCGACGAATCGCCGTCGCACGCTTTATGGCAAGATTGGTCGAGAAGAACAGAACGACATGCTGCGCACGTTCGACTTTCCTCCGCCCACCTC
Source organism: Schlesneria sp. (assembly GCA_043732205.1). Classification (GTDB taxonomy): domain Bacteria; phylum Planctomycetota; class Planctomycetia; order Planctomycetales; family Planctomycetaceae; genus Schlesneria. Next base: position 3,253 of record JAYTIB010000608.1, read on the forward strand.
GCACAGCCCCGCGCGAGACCTCACGACCACACCGCTGCAACAGTTGTTCGTCCTCAACAGTTCGTTCGTCACAGGCCAGGCCGAGACGCTGGTCGCACGGTTGAACGCAGAGACGCCAGACGCCTCACCGCGATATCGCTTCGTCCGCTGCCATCAACTCCTGTTTCAACGCGACCCGCGCGACGAGGAACTGCAACTCGCCGAACGCTTCCTGACGGACCCAATCACCGGCGGCGCGGTCGACCCCAACCGCTGGCGGCTGTACTTACAGTCCCTGCTTGGATTGAACGAGTTCCTGTTCGTGGACTGACGGTCCCCGACCAAACGCCACCGGGCTTGTCCCGGTGGTTCAACGGCTTCTGCGCTACTCTTCAGATCTTCAAGGCAGATCCGAATGCAGTAGTGCAAAAGCCTGATCCCACCGGGGCCAGCCCGGTGGCGGAGATGAAAACATGCCGCTCTCACTCTCGCGTCGTCACATGCTCCAATCCCTTGGAGGCGGCTTCGGGACCATTGGCTTGGCGGGCCTGTTGAATCAGGCGTCGGCGAAGGAACTCGCGGCGCATACGGCTCCTCGCGCGAAGCGAGTCATTCAACTCTTCATGAACGGCGGGCCGTTTGGTCCTGACATGCTGGACCCGAAGCCGGGCGTCGTGAAGTTTGAGGGGCAGCGGCCGGCGGAACTCGATTCGTTTCGGACCGAGCGAAAGACCGCCGGGCTGTTGCCGTCTCCGTTTCAGTTCGCGCCGCACGGCGAGAGCGGTG
>JAYTIB010000609.1:0-4003 GCA_043732205.1 Schlesneria sp.
GTCCCCAACTCATATTCCTGACGAGCGATCGTGGCGGCATCCAAGTCGTTCTTCGCCTTGCTGTAGGCCGCGTCCGCCGTGTTGACGGCAATCTTCTGCGCGTTGAGATCCTTGCGGATGGTTGAATCATCCAGTTGAACGACCACGTCACCGGGACTGACGGGCGTCCCTTCAGCGGCGATTTCGAGGATTCGCACCCCTTCCGCCGAAGCGACCTCACAACGCAACTCGATGTTGGACGAGCTCTCCACATCGCCGCGTTCGACGATGTCGTTCGCGAACTCACCCACGGTCGGCCGTCGCGTGATGGCATCGACCACATCGGTCTTGCGGTACGAATAGGCGATGCCGCCGCCGACCGCCGCACAGGTCGCGACGAAGACCAGCAGGGCGAGCAACCGCCTGCGCAGCCTGCCGGGGCGAGTTGGCCGAGAGTGAGGGGTAAGTCGATCTTGCATGGGATGACAATGATTCAGGGAGCGTACGGGTCGGGTGTGATGCCGGGACAGCATACACGGCAGACGCGGCGACTGTCACGAATTGTCCCGTCGGCGGAGCGACGGGACTACAGTAGTCGCGTCGCTCCGCCGACGGGGACGGCTTGGACCGGTCGCATCCTGCCGCGAGAAGTCTGCGATCGAGCCGATGCTCTACACTTCGGACGCGATCCGGGGACTCGACAGCGATTGTGATCGCCAGCGCGAAGAACAGCGGACGAGCCGGCCGTCGAACGGCTTGGAGAAAGATTGTCGCCCGCCCTGACGGTCAGTCATCGACGTCATCGTTTAACCCGGAGCCAACGGCGACGGCTGCGGGTGCCAACGCTTCACCGTCTCGCCATCGTCCAGAGGGAGCGCGTCGACTCGCGCCGCCGTCGCCGTTGGCTCCGGGTTAAACGATGTGGAGGGTGGCCGACACTCGTGCGGCTACTTCATGGGAGCGGGGAGCTGGTCGATGTCGAGCGGTTCCGGCGGCAGGTCGCCCGGTCCCAGTTCCGCGAACGTGCCCGGTTGAATCGAGGCGTCCGGGGGCGTCAGCGGATTGGCGATCGTCTCGTAGAAACGGTTGACGACGTATTCGTCCGTCATCGGACCGGGATCGGTCCAGTAGCCGCGGTCGTCGAGTTGCATCGTCCCCAGATCGAAGTCGAGAGTCTGACGCTGGATTTCGTAATCGCCCCAGACTTGGATCAGGAAAAACTGCGATTGCTGAAGAAACAACAAGGCGTCGACCAGGTCGCGCGCCACCGTGGGGGACGGCGCAGGATCCTTGCCGTCGACCACCGGCTTTTGAGGTTCCACCAACTTGAGTCGCGCGACGTCGGTCTGAGTGATCGCCACGTCGACGGCCAGGCGGCGCAGTTCGAGGTTGAACTGGTCGACGCGGATCTGGCGCAGCCGGGCTCGCAGCCCGCGATGGATTTCGTCGCGCTGGGCCATCAGTGAGCGGCGGGCCTGCTGGTAGTCGATCAACGACTGCCGGTAAACATTGCGCTGGATGATTCGCGTGATCGGCAGGTCGAGCGTCACGCCGGCCCGAAGCTGTCCGTTGGAGCCGTTGAACTTGATCGGATTGTTTCCGGTCGTCCCCAGATCTCCGTCGACGTTGACGGTCAGATTGGTCCGCAGGGCGTTCGCGTTGAAGCGGATCAACCGCCAGGTGTCAACGAGTGACGCCTTCGCGTTCATCCAGTCGGCTCGACGCGACAACGCCAGTTGAAACGCGTTCTCGGGTGACACGGTGACGGGAACCAGCGTGATGCTGTGCAGCCGGATGCGCGCCTGCAACAGCGACAATTCCAACAGCGAAGCGGACAGACGCGACAGGATCTCCGTTTCCGCGCGGCGGCGTTCGGCGGGCGTCAGGTCTTGGTCATCGTCGAGTTGGCGGGCCTTGAGTTGCAGCGATTGCAGGTCTTCCGTCACCCGCGTGCGATCACCTTCCAACGCGGAGACGCGTGTCTGCAGCGCGTCGACCGTGAGTGCCCGGTTGTCGAACTGGTTGCCCTGCAGTTCGGCCAGTTGCGCGAGTTCGAGCAGCGCCTGTCGCCGCTGTGGCAAGGCCGCTTCCAATCGCGCCAGATCGGTCTGAAGCTGATCGATGAACTGGCTCGTTCGCGCCGCCAGGTCCGCGGCGGCGGCTTTCGGAGCCGGCGCGTCGGGCTCGGCCTGCGACAGCAATTCCATCCGGCCTGACACGTCCTCTTGCAGGCGCGTCAACTCGGGACTGATCAGGTTGAACTGTTCGAAGAAGGGGTCTTTCAATTCGAGCGGAATATGAGGCGGCAGACCCAGCCGCATCTTGTAGAGATCCAGCGCACTCTCGTATCCCGCGATCAAATTGAGCAGCTCGCTTTGACCGCTGTAGTACGACTGCCGGGCGAAGTCGACCTGAAAGCGGTTTTCGAGCCGGCCCGCTTCGAAGGCGGCGTCGAGCTGCATCCACGTGTTGCGCAGTCCGGCGATTCGCACCCGTTGATTGCGCAGGTTTTGTTGCTGTTGCAGGAAACCGAGAAAGCCTCCCGCCCCGGCGGCTCCCACGCCACCGCCTCCCGCAAAGCCACCGCTGGAACTCACGCCAATCGCACCGACTCCGCCAAACCCGCCGACACCGACACCCGTGAAGCCGCTCAAGCCCGACCCGCCAAACAGTCCCCCCGCGCGCTGCAACGACGCGGAGATCCCCGTGCCTGCGGTGACGTCGAGATAGAAGCCCTGTCGGAATCGATCGTACTGCCGGACGTTGTACAGCAGGTTTCGTTCGGAGCGCGTCAGTTGTTCCATGACGCGCGGTCGGCCGGCAAACTGAAGTAACGGTTGCGAGAACGCGAAGTTCGCCAGTGACGAGTTCACGGTCGAGCCCTGCCCCGAGACCTGCCAGACGATCGAGTTCGCCAGTCCCACCAGCAGCGTCCCGCCCGCGGTGAACGCCTTCTGCATCTGGATGTTCGATGCCGTGCTGAGCCGGCTCGAACTGGTGCCTCCATTGCGGAAGGCTCCCGTGCCGACGTAGTTCGTGGCGTTCCCGCCGTAAAACTGCGCGTTGAAACGGAACCGCTCGGCCGTCACGTCCAACGCCGAGAGGAAGAGCGTTTCCTTTTGAGCTTGAAAATCCCGCGAGTGCAGCCGGGCGAGTTCGACGGCCCCGATCAGATCGACACGCACGTTGCCGTCTTCCGCATAGGGCAACCACGCGCGATAGTCGCTGACTTCGACATCAGGCAGATTGCCGTTGTCGTGCCAATGCGGCCAACCGCGATGTCCGTCGACACACCCCATCAGCCGGTGCGCGTCCGGGTCATCGGGAGTCATCGGGGGGTAATCGAGATCTGTCGAATCGAACAACCGCGATCGCGCATCGATGTCGATCGTGAACTCGGGCAGTTCAAACCGCGGATTCGCGGTGGACCCGCCGACGACATCGTAGACCGCCTGTTCGGCCTGCATCCGATAGTGGCTGCGCTGGCAACCGGTGATCAATGGGGACGCGACCAAAGCGCATGCGACCGCGATCATCAGGACACCGGACTTCACGGTGGCTCCGGATCGAAGCGGTCTGCCCGTTGGTTCCCGTGCATCAACAAACGTCGTCTTTCGCTCCGCGAAAGAACGTTCTTTCGCGGAGCGAAAGACGACAATCGCGACAGTTATTTCGGAGCCGCTCGTTGGTTCCCGCGTCCTGAGTTCCGCCGTCATTCTTTCGTCGCCTCACCAAGCAACGCCGCGAAGACGTCAGGGACTCCAGCGAGGCACCGCCTCACACCGTGGCCAGGGGGTCGGGAGTCTTTTTCATGCCGCACAGTCTCGATTCAAGCGTTGTGGGCGACGTCATGCGGCATGAAAAAGACTCCCGACCCCCTGGCCACGGCCGCTTTCCGGACAGTCGAAGAGGTTGAACCACGAATCGCACGAATGGCACGAATCTGAAAGACGGGAGGGATGACACCGGAAAGGATGACACAGTGGCACAAGGCGGTCATCGCGCAGCCATGTTCGTCACTTCC
>JAYTIB010000610.1:0-4000 GCA_043732205.1 Schlesneria sp.
AACATCAGCCACGGTCAGCATGCCGACCTGTCGTTCACCGTTCCGCGCGGCGACCTCGAGCGTTGTTTGCTGCTGCTGCGGGAACTGATCGAACGCTGGCCGGGCGCTGAATTGAGCTTCGACAAAGAGATCGCGATGCTCTCGGTGATGGGGATCGGTCTCCGCAGCCACACCGGTGTCGGCGAACGGATGTTCCGGGCGTTGGCCGACGCCGGTGTCAACGTGCAGATGGTCAACACCAGCGAGATTCGCATCAGCGTCGTGGTCGCCACCGGCGACGCCGCCAAGGCCAACACGGCAATGCTGTCGACGTTCGGGCTGAAGAGTTGATCGCGGACTTGGAAACCGTTTTTCGGCCTGGTTCAAATCGAGGTTACAGTCGCCGTAGGGTGCGTGAAGTCTTCGGAACGCACCGTATTCGGCCCAAACCGGTGCGTTTCGAAGACTCCACGCACCCTACGCGCTGACTCCGCGACAATCCCACATGAGGATGCCGTGTTACACCTGTTCGAGCCCGCCGCCGATGCGCGAGGCACGGATCGCGTTCGTCGCAGTCCGGCGGTGCCGGTGGTGTCGGCGGTGGCTGTCGGGATTCTGCTGGACCACGTTGGGAACGTGTCGTTTGCCACGTGGTGGATGGTCTCGATCGCAGCGTCGGTGCTGGCTCTGGTCTGCGCGAGAACTGGCCGCAGACGCGCGTCGGTCGTCGTGCTTCTCGCCGTCTGTGTGGGGCTCGGTGGCGGCTGGCACCACTGGCGCTGGAGTTGTGTGTCCGACGAGGAAATCTCGGGATGGGCGACCGATCGCGGACGGATGGTTCGCATCTTTGGCAAGGTGTTGCAGGTGCCATTGGTCCTGAAAGCGGCCGGTGATGACGATGTCCCCTGGAGGGTTCCCGAGCGCACCGTCACGCTGATGGAATGCCGTCACCTGGCCGGTGATTCCGGAGCGATGATCCGTGTGACGGGTCAGGCGCGGCTGTCGGTGGCGGGGCGTGTCGACCACTTGGCGATCGGTGATCTGGTCGAAGTCTCGGGTGAGTTGGTGCGACCCGCCGAACCCGCCAATCCGGGTGACTTCGACAACCGGCGCTGGCTGCGCGCGCAGGGTCTGCATACGACAGTGGCGGCCGACTTTCCCGAGGCGCTCCGCATCGTGGGACGCGAGCGAACTGTCGTCGATTGGCTGGCTGTGATGCGGGCCGCAGTCCGGCGACGTGCCGAAGAGTTGATGTCGACACGGCTCAGTCCCCGCACCGCCGCCGTCGCACAGTCGCTGCTGTTGGGGAGTCGTGTGGAACTCGATCGCGATCTGCGACGGGCGTTCGCGGAGAGCGGCACGCTGCATGTTCTGGCGATCTCGGGCATGAACGTCGGGTTGCTCTGGGGTTGGCTGTGGATTCTGTGTCGCACGCTGAAGTGCTCACCGCGCGTGTCGTTGATCGTGGTGCTGATCCTGCTGCCGGGTTATGCGGTGATCACAGACGCGAATCCTCCTGTGGTCCGCGCGACGATCGTGGCGGTGGTCATGGCCTTCGGACAATTGATCGGCCGAAATACCAGCCGGTGGAATTCGCTCGCGCTGGCGGCACTGTTGGTCCTGGCGTGGAATCCGAGCGACCTGTTCAACGCCGGAGCACAACTGTCATTCGTCGCCGTATTCGCCATCCTGCTCATGACGGGTTATCTGCGTTCGGTTCGCGGCACGGTGGAACTGAATGATGGACCGATTGCCGACAGCTCCATCTGGCGCAGCGGTCTGATCTGGCTGGTCCGGATTGTGGTCGAAGGGTATCTGGTCGGTCTCGCGATCTGGGTCATGACGTCGCCGCTGATCGCGTCGCAATTTCATCTCGTGTCGCCGATCGGATTCGTGCTCAACGTGCTGCTCAGTCCGTTGATCGCGGTGATGTTCTGGCTGGGGTATTCGTTCCTGCTGCTGGGTCTGATTTCATCGACGCTGTTCGGTTGGCTGGGGGTTCCGTTTGACATCACGCTCGGCTGGTTTCTGTCGGCGGTGGAAGCGGCGGCGAAGCTGGATCTGGGTCACAACTATGTGCCGGCCCCACCGCTGTGGTGGATGATCGGATTCTATGTGCTGACGTTGTCGCTGGCCGTCGTGGATCAATGGCGGGGCCGCATCTTCTGGTCGGCGCGCGCGGCGCTGGCGTGGTCCGTGTTGGGACTCGCGGTGTCGCTGCGGCCGGGGGATTCGGCCGGGGTCTCCTGCACGGTGTTGTCCGTGGGCCACGGGTTGAGCGTCCTGATCGAATGCCCGAACGGTCGAACCTTGCTGTACGACGCCGGGAGCATGACCGGGGGAAGTCGCGCCGCGCGGAGCATTGAAGCCGCGGTCTGGTCCGCCGGCCGGTCGCGGCTGGATGCGATCGTCGTGTCTCATGCCGACGCCGATCACTGCAACGCCGTGCCGGAACTGGTCGATGTGATTCCGACACGCACGCTGTTCATTCACCGCACGTTTCTCGATTGGTCGCAGACACCGGTCGCGAACGCGATCGAACGATCGGCGGCGGCTGGAGTCGACATCCGGCTGCTCGCGGCCGGACAGCAGGTTCATCTCGATCCGAGCGTCCGCATCACGGTCCTGCATCCAGCGATCGACTTCGCCAGCGCGACCGACAATGCCAACAGTCTGATCCTGTGTCTGGAATATGCCGGACGACGGATCGTGCTGACCGGTGACCTGGAGCGTGACGGTCTGTACCGCCTGCTGCGTTCGGAGCGGTTGGACACTGACCTTCTGTTGTCACCGCATCACGGCAGCTTGAAGGCGAATCCCCCGGATCTGGCCCGCTGGGCGACACCCGAATGGCTGATCGCCAGTTGCCGCGATGACGCGGTCCGCGAACGGCTCGCCGCGAACTTTGGCCCCGAAACCCAGATCCTGACGACGGCGCGTCACGGTGCCATCCGCTGCCGCATCCGGTCGGATGGACAACTGCGGGTGGAACCGTTCAAGTGACCTGATGTTGTCGGCTTCGCAAGAACGCGGCGATCTTCAGCATGCATTCGCACGTGCGGAATGGCAGAACGATTCGGACGGATTATTCATGAGGAACCACGGAAAACACGGAATCACACGGAAGGGAAGAAGAGCAAGAAGTTGCATGAAAGAATCTCGTCACGCTCAACAAACGAAGCGACCGACGGCAAGTTGTGAGACTCTTCCACTTCCGTGAATTTCCGTGTTTTCCGTGGTTTCTCTTGAATAATTCAGGCCTGGACTCTTGATCGTTCTGCCCCCATTGTTCTGCCATGCCCACGGGTTGCACGGCCCGGTCGGTTTCTGTTACAGACGGCGGTCAACTTCGTGGCGGGACTTTGCCACGGATTCAGCATGAGACGGCGTCGCGGGTGACTGGGTTGGGGGAACGGGTGAAATCTGTGATCACGTCTTCATCGCGACGGGCGATCGATGGCGAATTGAGCGGCCTCGCCGTTCCACGTCTGCTGGTCAGCGTTCGTTCGCGCGCGGAAGCCGTTCACGCCATAGACGGCGGGGCGCAGATTCTGGACGTCAAGGAGCCCGATCACGGCTCACTCGGGATGGCGGATCTCGGCGTGATCGGAGAGATCGCCGAGCATGTTCGCGAATGCCGACCGGACGGGTCTGAAGGCCCGTCCTACAAATCGTCGCCGCCGTTGAGTGTCGCACTCGGTGAACTGCGGGACTGGGTGGGCCGCGGTGATGTTCCCACGCTGCCGCGCGATGTGACATTCGCCAAGCTCGGCCTCCGCGACCTGGCGGGCGTGAAGGAATGGCTGGCGGAGTGGCGGCGGATTCGCGGCGAGTTCGATCGGTCGCGTTCCGTCCCGCTGAAGTGGGTGGCGGTCTCATACGCCGATGAGGCGGCCGCTCGCTCGCCGTCCCTGGACGAGGTGATCGCCGCCGCGGCGACGACAGGTTGTGCGGGTCTGCTGATCGACACCGCCACCAAATCAGGACAGACACTCGCGGACTTTGTCCCGGTAACGAAGCT
>JAYTIB010000611.1:0-4000 GCA_043732205.1 Schlesneria sp.
GTCGCGCCGTGAGCCCGCCGACGCAGCAACTCCGGCAGCGCCAACCCGCCAACACCCAGCGCCCCCGCCCGCAGAAAACCACGCCGGGAAATCCCGTCACACAACCGATGCCGATTGGTAAGCAGGTCAAGCACGAGGACACCTCGCAAGCTTTCGACTTGGGAACAGGCTCGAAACACGTAGCTTGGACGCCTCGTCCGAGCGAATCTGAACTCGAAAGCCACGGACGAGGCGTCCGTGCTACGGCTTGTTCAACAGGCTGTTACGCGGGGGCCGCCACGACATCGACGGCATCCGAGCCCACGACCTTGGTCACCACGACGGTGGCACCGGTCGGAAGTTCGGCCTGATCGGTCCAAGCCGTCAACTCTACGGTTCGATTCTGCAAATTGAGCTGAATCTTGCCGGCTCCCTGGCGCGAGCCGGGAACTCGCAGGTAGACATTGCCGGTCATGCCGACGGCACGGTCGATGCGAACGCTGCCGTCCGCGTGCATTCGCCCGAGTAGCCGCATCAGCCAATGCACGGAATACATGGCGGCGAATCCGGCCAGCAGGGCGATCACCAGCGACGGCCCCTCGGCGATGTCATTGGTCAGGGACGCCATCCCCGCCATGCCGAAGAACGTCAGTGCCGCCACGACCGTGCGAAACGTCACAATGCCGAAAAACCACGTGGAACTGTGGTGCTGGTGCGCGCCATGCCCGAGCTGGCCACCGGGACCGGCTTCATGACTGAGATCGCCACCACCGGCGTGGACGTCGCCTCCATGAAAATCACCCCCGTGAAAATCACCCCCGTGGAAATCGCCGCCGACATCGTGATCGCCACTCATGCCGAGCAGCGTCATGATCGTCTGGCAAATCAGCAGGGTTCCGCCGAATACCGCACAAGCCGTAAAGATGGTCGTCATGGCATCGTCCTTTGAGGGACTGTGGTTCGACACCGTTGTGGATCAGTTGCGAATCGATTGCGAAGGCGAACGGCTCGGCGACGGAATCGGATCAAACCTTGTGATGAGATTCCGGTGAGGGCTTCACCGCAGACCAACGAATCGAAGAATTGAAAACTGATGATTGCAAATTGCAAATTGAAAGACACCGGTTCGTCCTTCAATTTGCACTTTGCAATTATCAATTTGCATTTTGCAATCTCTTCACGAACGTGACTTAAAGAGTCAAATTCCGGACTCGAAGGACTCCATCCCGGTCTCCGCTGTTCCCGCAGTCGTCATTCCGCGCGCAACGGCCGCATCATCAGCGAGTTGGTGGCATCGGCCGCCCCCTTGTCCTCGAACAGGACGCGGTAGACCTCGCTCATGATCGGAGTTTCGATTCCCTCCTGCTCCGAGATTTCAAACACGCTCTTGGCGGTGGCCACCCCTTCGGCCACGGCCTCCATCTCGGACAGGATCTTGGCCAGCGAATCGCCGCGTCCCAATCGCTCGCCCACGCGCCGATTGCGACCGTAGCTGCTGACGCAGGTCGTGATCAGGTCGCCCATCCCCGCCAGGCCGGTGAAGGTCGAGGCTTCGGCACCAAACCGCAGTCCGAAACGGGTCATCTCGACCAGGCCGCGCGTCATCAGCGCGGACTTGGCGTTGTCGCCGTAGCCGAGTCCATCCGAGATCCCCGCGGCGATCGCCACGACGTTTTTCAGAGCTCCCGCCAGTTCGACTCCGATCAGGTCGAGATTGGTGTAGACACGGAATCGCTGCGTGTTGAACATCCGCTGAACCTGTCGCGCCAAGCCCAAATCGCCGCTGGCCGCCACCAGCGTGGCCGGCAGCCGCCGACCGATTTCTTCGGCGTGACTGGGGCCGCTCAGCGCCACCACGGCGCGGCTGCCCAATACCTCGGCGACGATTTCACTCGGTCGCAGAAAGGTCTCGTTCTCGATCCCCTTGATGACACTGATGACCGGTCGCGGCCGGCTCATGTGTTTGCGAATGTCCATCAGTGAGGAGCGGAGAAACTGCGTCGGAACGGCGGCGACGATGTATTCGGCCCCGTCCAGGGCACGCTCGATGTCGGACGTGACGGACACGTTGTCCGCCAACCGAACGCCCGGCAGCAGCCGTGTGTTCTCGCGGTCGCGCTGCATCTGCTCGGCGTACTCGGCCGTGCGAGCCCAGATCGCGACTTCCTGGTCGGAGTGATCCGCCAACAGGATCGAACAGGCGGTGCCCATCGCGCCGCCGCCGAGAATTGCAATTTTCGTGGTCATGGTGCGTCCGTCGGAGAGGGCTGTGATTCTTCGGTGAGAACCCGAGCAAGAACACGTTCGGGGGACGGGGACTCGTGCCTGTCGTCGGGTCATCGACGGGCAAGAGTCCCCATCCTGCAAGTCTCCGACAGCCGCGGAACTTCGAGAATCTGCGGGAATCGATTTGCCGTCCCCCGGAATCCAACCTAGGTTTCCGTTGGTCATTTCCTCCACCGGAGCATGGTAATGCAAACCGTCATCGAACAACAGAATTCGCAACCCTTCGTCGATCGCCGTGCCCAGGTCGCTTCGCGCGACGGCGGGGCGGAGCGTCGGCAGTTCAGCGCGTCGGTCACCACCGCCAATCCCGCCATCGCGGAACTGTCCGAAGCGGTGGACCAGTACAAGCTGCGCCACCATCGCCGGTTCGTCACGTTTGAAGAGCTCTTCAACGTGATCACCGAACTGGGATACCACAAGTAGACCGCAATCCGGGTCGCGTGGGCGATGAAGTGGCCGCAGACGGAAAACTTCCGCGGTCTGTGGCCGATCTGAGCAGCGACATCTGGAGCTGATCGTGCGATGCGGCGCGGGAACGATGTCAATCGTTGTCGGCAGGACATCGCGCACACCGTGCGCGCCACCAAAAGAACAAGGCGTCGGAACCGGAGGGTCTCGACGCCTGGTTTGGTTTGTTCGATCGACGAGAGCTTTCATCCTTCGGATCGCTTCAGATCAATCTCTGCCGCCTCCTCCTCCTCCTCCTCCGCCGCCGCCCATTTCACCCATTGCCATGCAAGTGACCAGGTCGCACGATGTGCTGCCGTCACAGGTATCGGGCATGTCGGCAAACGACGAACCAGCGGTCTGGGAAGTGAATCCACCACCCGACGGGCAGGGACAGCAACGGAATCCGGTAAAGCTGAAGCTCTGGTTGAGACTCCCGATGGCCTGCGCCACGTCACTCAACTCTTCGTTCACCGCCATGGCCACATGGCTCAGCCCGACAATGATGCCGATCACGGCGATGGTCAACACCAACGTGAGTTCGGCCGAAATGATGAAACCGGCTTCGTTGTTCCAGAAATTCTTCAACATGGGTAATGCTCCTGAGTTCCAAAGTGTCGGATTGATGGTGTGAACTGCTCCGGGAGATTTCGTGCCGCCTGCACGTCAACGCGGTCTCCGTCGCCAAACAGAGGTCCGCGAGAATCGGTCCTTCGCGATTTGAGTTCCCGAATCGACTCGTCATCGCCACTCGAAACATTCCAACACCCACGAGATACTTCGCACGTCAAACATGCGAACGACTGGCCAGTCTGGGAGGGCGTCGTGTGTCACAAGGCAAGGGAGGCTACAAGCAGTGGCCGTGCCTGAATCAGCCCGCCTTTACACTTTGTCAACCGTCAATTGCGACAGCATTACGGCGGTAGACGCCACGCACAAACCGACTTGCGACGCACGAGACCAAGTCGAGAAAATCTCGGGGCTGTTCATGCTTTTGACAAGTTGTTTCAACCCCGAATCAATTGGACGCTGCTGCCTGAACCCCAGCCCCATCACCAGCCGGGTGAAATGAGGTAAGCCGGCAACTCGCGTGGTCGGCCCGTTGCCGTTTGGCATCACCGAGCGACGGCGACCAATTCTGGCTTGGAATTCCCGTTTCACGAGCCTCAGCACGGGACTCAACAAACCCGGGGGACGGAAAAGGGGACAGGTCCATTTAGTCCATGTCCGGCGTGGATCGCCGCGGGCGACCACGCGGACGGAGGGTGGATTCCAAGCCGAGTTGCTT
>JAYTIB010000612.1:0-10244 GCA_043732205.1 Schlesneria sp.
CCACTCGACGGCGACGCCCCCGGCGCGCGTGAGCGACAGTTGATGCTGACCCAGCTCAATCTGGAACTCGCGCTGCTCGAGCCCTGGCTCGCCACGGGCTCCGGTGTCCAGTTGATTCCCTTCACCGTGGACGCGCGTCACACCGAGTCACCGTCGGCGGCGCGAGGGCCATCCAAGCCCGCGAAGCCGTCGCCCGAAACGGAGCGGCGTCGCGAGCGCGAACTGTCGGCCGCGCTGATCCGGACCGAGTTCGGTGCGCTGTTGCTGCCGATGTGGCTCGAAGAGCATTCGCAGTTCGTCCCCGCACAACTGGCCACACACACGGCCACGATCATCGTCCCCGGTGGTGGAGAGACAGCCACCGCTTGGCAAATCACAACCACGGGGCGGGTGCAAAACCTGACGCGAGAAACCGTCGCCGGCGGGATCCGCATCCTCCTTCCGAAGTTCGACCAGACAGCGGCGATCCTGGTCACTTCGGACCCGTCGATCGTCGAACAAATCAACCAGCGCATCGCGGCCATCCAGGAACGGAGTGCCGGTGTGATGGTCGAGTTGTGCCGCCTCAAGCTGGAACGAGTCCGCACCGTCGACCAGCAGTTGCAACAGTTGGGGGTCGGACAGCCGGACGCGCGGCAACTGCTCGGCCAGGCGAAACTGCAATACGACATGGCCGACGCGAGGCTCAAGCAGCAGGACTATCACACCGCACGGCAGTACGCCGATGTGGCAATGCAACTGACCCGCATCCTGCAGCGGGCACACTGGGATCGCGCGGTGGCGAAGCTGCCATCTCCGCTGGCCAGTCCGTACGCCCTTTGTTTTCAAACACTGCCGGCGCACTGGCGATTGATGCGCGGCTTGGAACAACTCGGGAAATCCAGCGATCCGAACAAACTGCCGTCCGGCGAGTTTGAAGATCTCGACACCCTGATCGCCGCCGGTTGGCGACACGAACAGCGGGCCACTCCCGACATTCAATCTTCGGCGGAACTGCACTTGTCCGCCAAGCAGGGGAAATACTCGCTGCGACTGGCGGTCGAACCGACGGTCAAGGAACCGGCGACGTATCAGTTCCACTCCGCGCCGGTCTCGGTCACGTCGCCCGCCGTGACTGTTCACGCAGGTCAACTCGTCAAGATCACGGGATGGGTCAAGACGCCGCATCCAATCGTGCGCAGTGTGGACGGCGCGATGATCTACGACAGCCTGCTCGGCAAATCAGGTGCGCTGCGCATCGTCAACGCGCCCGACTGGCAACGCTTCGAAATCTGGCGCGTCGTCCCCGAAAGCCGGACCATGACAGTCACCGCGGAGATGCACGGACTCGGTGAAGTTCTGCTCGATGATCTGCGAATCACGTCGTTGGTCCTGCCGAGCGAAATCGCCGAAGGCCCGCGCCCCGCAGACTCCGGCGTTAAACCAGCCCGGTTCACTCCACTCGACCCCTTCGACCTGCGCCGGTTCACTCCGCTGCGCAATCGAAACTGAATCAGATCTGACGCAGAACAAACCCGCCGTCGGGATCAGTAGTCGACCACCACCAGCTCCGCGCCGGGATAGTAATGGCGGACGATTTCGTGAGCGGTCTTGCCGTTCAGGCCCTGGCCGCGGGCACCCCATTGGCAGAAGCCGACGCCGTGTCCGTGCCCGCGTCCCTCGGCCCGAACCTGCTCCTTTTCGAGCGTCAGAGTGAAGTGCGGGCTGCGGAGTGTGGCTGTGGGGAATCGCTCCCTCAGTTCGACGCCCGTCACATCCAACGACTTCTTGCCGTCGGTGAGCCGAAATCGTGAGATTGATCCTCCACCCGGCCCCGCGGTCTGTTGTATCGATGACAACCCGGAGAGCGTGCCGAGTGATTGCATCTGCTTGACGAACTCGGGTCGATCCAACGAGCTGCTCCAGCGGTAGTACTCCGAGTCGCGGCACCATTCGCAGGGGACCGCCTTCAGGGTCGGCGCGGCATCGGAAAACAGTTCGGAACCGTTCGTCGTCGCGCCACCGCACACGGCCGAGTAGTATGTGCAGAACAACTGGCCGCGATGCGTGCAGACAATGCCGCGCGTCTCCGCCACGGCGCGGCGGCTTGATTCCGATTCCCCGGCCAGGCGTCGTCCGGCCCCGGTCGTGTATTCGACACCAAGATACTTCTGGCTGCGCTGGGACGAGAACAGGTCGTAGACGGCCGCGCGATCGGCGCGGGCCATCTGGTACAGCGCATACGTCCGCGAGACGATCGCCTGCGCCTGACGTGCCACCACGGGAAAGGCAGCGGGCATCTCGGAATCAACCACGCTGGCCAAGTACTCTTCCAACGGCAGGACGTTGACCGCCGAGACCAATCCGTCTTTGCGCCGGAAGAGCCGCATCGTGCCACGATACAGATGATCGTTCACCCGCACGGCCGGGTCTTGCCGCGGCACGATCTCCAACCGCGTCGTGTTGAAGATTGAGTTGCCGATCTTCAATCCGGTCGGGGTGGCCGTCACGGTGGCGGATGCGAGTGCGGCCCCCGTTCCCATCTCACGAGACGCGCCGGCGAGGCGGATCGAATACGGACCGCGAACCTCAATTTGCAGGCTGCGCACGCCACCCGGTGTGACGTTGACGCGAATCAATGGCGCGGCCACAAGATTGACGGCCGCGCTGTTGGCCGTCTCATTGTCCGAACGCTTGATGCGCACCGGACTGATAACGACAGGACGGGCGGACTTCACCTGCAACGGCAGCGCGGTGTCGCGGCCGGAATCGACGCGGACGACGACGATGGCACAAACCATCAGTACAACCAAGCACAGCCAGAGGCCGAGGGACTGCCGCGAGTCCCCCGGTGGCGGATTGTCCCTGTTCGTCACGGCCTGCTACTCCACCGCAGACGGCGATGAGATCCGCTGCTGTCAGTCGTTGCGCAGCTTCAGGTTCATCTCGGCCAGTTGCTGGCGGATTTCATTCAGCGAGGTCACGCCGAAGTTCTTCGTGGCGAGCAGTTCATCCGGCGACCGCTGCACCAGTTCGTTCAACGTCGTGATGGCCAGTCGCGCCATGCATTTGCGGGCTCGCACCGACAGGTTGAGATCCCCCACCGACCGCGAGAGCATCGCCTGTTCCTGGGGCGACAGATCCGGGGCAATGAACCCGAAACTGGCACCGACAGCACCGACGAACGGTTCCTTCGCCTTGGTCGGCTGCAGGTTCTGTCCGATCTGCAGACCGTGGGCGGTCATCAGTTCGCGGATCTCGACCAGCGACGTTTCGCCGAAATTCTTGCCTTCCAGCAGTTCCGTTTCGGTGATCTTCGTCAGGTCGCCCAGCGAGATGATGTTCATGCTCGCCAGACAGTTTCGACTGCGGACTGACAATTCGAAGTCCGTCACGGGGCGGCTGAGCAGTTGAGCCAGCCGGGCCTCGTTGCGGGCCATGTCGTCGTCGTAGTACATCTCGCTCGTCGCTTCGATGTCCTGCATGTACATCTTGGCCCGCTCATGAGTCGGATCATAAGCCAGCACACGACGGAAGCAGAACGCGGAGGCGGCGTAGTTGCCCTTGTCTTCGTATAGCAACCCCAAGTTCATCAGCGCGCCGAGATGATACGGTGGCCGGCTCAGCGCCTGCTCGTACAACCGGATGGCTTCATTGTCGTTGCCGTACCGGGCATTTTCACCGGCGAGGCGGAACAGGGCTTGCGCATGGTGCGAATCCATGTCGACCGCCCGCTCGAAGTACTCAATGGCACCGTACGTGTCGCCGCGGTCCGAGAGAATGCAGCCCATCTGGTAGGAGTAATCCGCCCGACGAGCCCCTTCCAGACCAGCCTGCTTCAGCGCGGCCTCGGCCTGATCGAGTTTTCCCTGCAATCGCAGTGCGCCGGCCCGCTTCAGAGTGCATTCGACCGCGTCAAACCCCGCCTTGGCAGCGGCGGCGAACTTGTCTTCCGCTTCTTTTGCTTTGTTGAGCGACAACTGAGCCAGTCCGAGGACGTACATCGCCGTCCCGTCATCCGCGACGCCTGACAGCAGTCGCTCGGCAATGGCGTGCTGTCCCAGCAGATGGGCTCCGATGCCCGCGCGAACGGTCGATCCCGGGGCTCCGCCCCCTTCGACGTCACGCAGCATCGCATCAATTTCAATGCGGGCCTGCACGACTTGATCGCTGGCGATCGCGCGTCGCATCTGCGCCAATTCGTCGGCGGTCACATGCCCCTTGTTACTCAAGATCGCTCGAATGTTGACGGGTTCCAACGTCTTCAACACAGTCGGTCAGCCTTTCGTACGGGCGTTCACACAGGCATTGTCCCCAAATGGACGGGGCACAAGCATCGCAGGCGGCAAGACCTGCCTAGTTTCTACTGTCAACCGAATGGCGAGGATTATATCGATGTGCCCTCATTCTGCAACGATGCGTGGAAAGTGGGTGGTGGAGTGACACCGTGGTGATCGGCGAAGCGAAGTCGGATTGGTTCTTGGTCATTGGTCATTGGTCATTGGTCATTGGTCATTGGTCATTGGTCATTGGTCATTGGTCATTGGTCATTGGTCATTGGGGAGTGGGGAGTGGGGAGTGGGGATTGGGGAATTCAAATGTCCCGACGCTATCGGATTGCGAGTGCTGCCGTGTTTGCCCCGAAGGGGCGGAGGAAACCAGCCCAGGGCAAGCTCGCTCGGCGAGCGCCGCCCTGGGATCGGGGATCCAACGAATTGATGTGCCCTGAAGGGGCACGGGAGGCCGCGGCGTTCCGTAGCCCTTTCAGGGCAGACATCCTGAGTGTGGCTGTGACCCAGGGCGGCGCTCGCCGAGCGAGCTTGCCCTGGGCTGGTTTCCGTCGGCCCCATCGGGGCGAAGAACAGGACACCTGCAATCCGGCCGTGTCAGCACATTGCAGATCGCTGATTCCTCTCGCTTCGTTTTTCTGTCCGTCATTTTTCTGTCGCCCCACTCATCGGGTAGCATGCGGGCTCAAGACTGATCCGCCTCAATGGAATGCTGGCACAATGGCGCGCACCGCGTACGCGACGGCTCTGACGAAACTCGGGCAGCACGACGACGATCATGTCGAATCGAGACCACTCGACTTCCGGCTGATCGCGCGGCTGATGGGATTCATGCGCCCTTACGCCCGGCAGCGGAACTGGCTGATCGTCGCCGTGATGCTGCGTGCCGTTCAGCTTCCCGCGCTGTCGTGGGTTCTGGCTGCCGTCATCAACGGACCGATCCAGCGGAATGATGTGAACGGAGTCGCCTGGGGCACCGCCGCGTTTGCCGCCGTGGCCCTGTTCACGCAGTTGACGATGCATTTCCGGCAGCGGTACGCGCTCGAACTCGGTGAGGCGGTCGTGTTCGATCTGCGGAACGCGATCTTCGCCCATTTGCAGCTTATGCCGATGAGTTACTTTCACCGGACGAAGGTGGGCCGGATCATCAGCCGGATGATCTCGGACATTGAGGACGTGCGGATCGGCGTTCAGGAGGTGTTGTTCGTCAGCCTGGTCGCGGCCGGTCAGATGGGTGTGGCGGCGACGATCATGCTGTGTCTCGATCCGGTGCTGTTCCTGCTGGTGCTGGGATTGGCTCCCGTGCTGTGGGGGATCAACCGCTATTTCCACCGCAAGCTCAGTGTCGTGCTGCGGCAGATGCGCGAGTCATTCAGCCGGGTGACGGCGACACTGGCCGAGTCGGTGATCGGCATCCGCGTGACGCAGGGGTTTGTGCGGCAGCAGGAGAACGCCCGCCTGTTTGCGGATCTCGTCACCGATCACTCGCGCTACAACACCGCGGTGATGCGCACTCACGGACTGTTCCTGCCACTGGTGGAATTGAACTCGCAAATCTTCGTCGCGCTGTTGCTGGTCATCGGCGGTTGGCGGGTGCTGACGGAGGGCACGGCATCCGACGTGGGGGAACTGGTCGGCTTCTTCTTCATGGCCAATGTGTTCTTCGCCCCGCTGACGATTCTCGGCAACCAATACAATCAGGCGATGACGGCGATGGCGGGGGCCGAGCGGTTGTTCGCGCTGCTGGATCGCGAGCCCGAATGGCAGGACGCGCCGGATGCCGAGCCCGTCACACGCTTGGAGGGACGGGTCGAATTCGAGCACGTCACCTTCGAGTACGATCCGGGCCGGCCGGTGCTGCATGACGTCTGTTTTGTGGCCCGGCCGGGAGAGACAATCGCGCTGGTCGGTCACACGGGAAGCGGCAAGACGTCGATCATCAACCTGCTCGCCAAGTTTTATCTGCCGACCAGCGGCCGGGTGCTGATCGACGGTCGGGACTTGAACCGTCTGCAAAGCGAGTCGCTGCACCGGCAGTTCGGTCTGGTGTTGCAGCAGAACTTCCTGTTCATGGGGACCGTGGCGGACAACATCCGGTTCTCCAAGCCCGATGCCACGACCAACGAACTGCGGGACGTTTGCCGCCGACTCGATTGCCTGGATCTGATCGAGTCGCTGCCGCAGGGGTTCGACACACTCGTCGGCGAGCGCGGGGGCCAACTGTCTCACGGCGAACGGCAGATGGTTTGCTTCGCCCGGGCGCTGCTGGCCGATCCGCGCCTGCTGATTCTCGACGAGGCGACCAGCAGCATCGATCCGCAGACGGAAGTGCGACTGCAGAAGGCGCTGTCCGTGCTGCTGAGCGGACGGACCAGCTTCGTCGTCGCGCATCGGTTGAGCACGATTCGCCACGCGGATCAGGTTCTGGTGCTCGATCACGGCCACTTGGTCGAGCACGGCACTCACCAAGAATTGATCGCTGCCGAAGGGCAGTACGCCAGGCTGTACGAACGGTTCGCCCGCGCCGGATGACGGGGTCGTAGTCCCGTCGCTCCGCCGACGGGACAGCCGCAGAGTCGGCGTCCACGCCCGCCGAGACGCATTCACCAGCCCGTCCCGTCGGCGGAGCGACGGGACTACAGTTGATGCTCCGTCAAAGTCGCCCGCATCCCGCGGAATCGCCGCGATCGTGGCAATCGGAACCGGCGCGCGAAGGTTGTCCGGTTATCCGGGATGGATCTGCCGCTTCGAAATTGTTGCAGTTTGACCACCACGGGAACCCGGCCTATATTCAATTTCGACAACGCGGCTGTCGTCGTTGGGCAACACCCGACGCCGACGTGCCACAGGGATTCGAGGGCCGCAATGTCCGCCAACGTCTACTTCGAGGGGGAGTGGGCGGGATCGGCGGATATTTCGTGGTCTCATCGAATCCGGGGGAACCTGTATGTCTTTCTCAACACTCATTGAGTGGGCGCTGGTTGTTTGGGTGGCGGCTTCGGCCGTCGGAGTTTCTGGTACTTCCATCCTGCTCGCCAGGGACAACAATCCCGCGGCGGCGGCCACCGAACCGGAAACGGAATCGCAGGCGGTCACTGATGGGAACCGGTTCCGCGGTGACCACCACTGGGCCGAAGCGATTGACCATTACGACAAGTCGCTAAAGAAGTGGCCCGAGAATGACTCGCTGAAGCAGGGGCTGCGCCAGTCCAAGATCCACTTCTCGATCGAGCGGCGTTACTCTGACCGCACCTTCCTGGATTCCATGCTGCCGCTGTCTCGCCCCGAATCGATGACGTACCTCGACGACGTGCTGGACAAGGTTCGCAAGTACTATGTCGAGCCCGTGACCCCGACCTCATTCGTCGCGCACGGAACGGAAAGCCTGTACTTTGCCCTGGCGAACGACAAGTTCCTGAAACGGAACCTGCCGAACGCCAAAGCCGACCGGGTCACCACCGTGCGAAAGACACTGCGAAACGCCTATTGGAACAAGGCGGTCAACGGTCAGGATCAGGCGCGGCGAACGGTGATGGAACTGTGCGACCTGACGAATCGCGAACTCGGTTTGTCCGCCAGTGCCGTCGTGATGGAGTTCGTGTTCGGGGGATGCAACTCCCTGGACGATTACAGTAGCTACCTGACGCCGGGCAAACTCAACGACCTGTACAACAACATCGACGGCGAGTTTGTCGGGATCGGGATCGAGATGAAATCGGAATCGGGGAAGGGGCTGTTGCTGGTCAACGTGCTGTCCGAGAGCCCGGCCGAAGAGGCGGGTGCCCTGGCGGGTGACTTCATCGTGCAGATCAACAATGTCGATTGCCGCAAGATGTCGACCGAAGAGGCGGCCGCGCTGCTGCAGGGACAAGCGGGAACCCGCCTGCAATTGACGCTCGCCAGCCCGAACACTTCCGAAGAACGCCGGGCGACGCTGGTTCGCCGGGCGGTGAAGGTCAAGAGCATCCCGATCGTCAAGATCATCGACCGGGCGAACGGGATCGGTTACATCCGCATGACGGGCTTCCAAAAGAACACGACCGAGGAACTCGATGCCGCGCTGCTGAAACTGAACGCGGATGGCATGCGGGCTCTGATCTGGGATGTTCGGGGAAACCCAGGTGGCCTGCTCACCGCGGCCGTCGAAGTCCTCGACCGCTTCATCGCCGATGGCGTGCTGGTCTCCACACAGGGACGGATCGCGGATCAAAACTCAACGTACTCGGCCCGCGTGCCGGGGACATGGAAGATGCCGCTGGTGCTGTTGACCGACGGAGACAGTGCCAGCGCCAGCGAAATCGTGGCGGGTGCGATTCACGATCACCATCGGGGGACGATCGTCGGCCGCAAGACGTACGGCAAGTGGTCCGTCCAGAGCATTCTTCATGGTCAGGCCGAATCCGGGTTCCGCCTGACGACAGCCAAGTTCTACTCACCCAACGGGCAGACGTACGGCAAGGTCGGCATCAAGCCGGATATCGAAATCGCCGCCGGGGAACCGACCCGCACGGCCTATCGCGGCCGGCGAAACGATCCCTTGGAAGACGATCGCGACATCGAAGCCGGACTGGATGTTCTTCGGAAGCAAATGGCCAAACGATGAGTGACGGGCAGGAAGCATGGCTCTACTCCGGACGGGGCGTCGCACCGACGCTCCGTTGGTCGTTTACCGCCGATGCTCCGCTCACAGACCTGCGGTTGGCGCGGGAGACCGGCGAAGTCCTGGTGGCCGATCTCTCCGGCGGGCTGTATCTGCTGGATCGGCGCGGCCGGGTCGTCTCGCTGATTCGCACGCGCCACGTCATCCAGCGGATGGCTTGGGCCGACACTGGAATCGGCGGCACCGCGGCCTTCGATGATCGGACCGTCGCCTGGTTCGATCGCAAGCTGCAGTTCGACTGGACCCGCGAAGTTCCCGACGACGTCCTGGCGATTGCGATGGACCCGCATGGCACGCATCTCGCCGTCTCGATGGCCGACGGCGTGACGGCGATCTTCACCTCCGAAAACAAGAAGGTCAGCCGCTTCGAAACCATTCGCCCGTTGCGGTATCTGCAACTGCTGACGACCGAGGCTCATCTGATGGCGGCGGCCGAGCACGGACTGGTGGGACGCTATTCGCTGCGCGGCGAAGCGATCTGGTCCGAGAAATTGTGGTCCAACGTCGGCGATCTCGCGGCCTCGGGTGACGGTCGCAATCTGTTCCTCGCCGGCTTCATGCATGGGGTGCAGTCGTACGACGGCGAAGCCGGAACCACCCGCGGCGCGTTCGTTCCGTCTGAAGGGACGGTGTCGCTGGTGGCGTGCGCCTATGCCAAGCGGCAACTCGCCGCGGCGACTCTTGAACGGCAACTGTTCGCGGTCAACGATGCCGGCGAATCGGTGTTCAACCTAACGCTGCCGGAGGATCTCAGCCGGATCGTGATGTCACCGCTGGGCGACTGGATCGTCCTCGGCTTTGCCTCGGGTCGAGTTGTGCGGCTCGACTACGGCCGGTGATTGCGGGGCGACTCGCCTTGGGCTTCCCCCAGCCGTTGCAACACGATCTCCGCCATCAGTGGATGCAGTCCCAAGTGGGGGCAAAGCACGAATTCGGCCTGCGGAAATTCAGTCGCCAGTGCGGCTCGCTGACTTTCGAGATCGTGGACCACATGCATCCCCGCCGAGAGAAAATACGGCAACAGCAGCACCCGCCGGGCTCCGCGTTCAACACACGTCCGTCCGCCGGCGGCGATCGTCGGCTCCGTCACTTCCAAGTACGAAACTTCGACGATCCGGTATCCGCCCTGCTCAGCCACCAGTTGCGCGAGTTGGACCAGATCGTCGTTGGCCGCGGCGCGCCGGCTGCCGTGGGCAATCAACAACACGGCGGTCTGCGGATCGGGGATGGACATGGCATGCGATTCGATGAGGGTGTGGCTGCTGAGTCACTCGTCCCGTCGGCGGTGCGACGGGACTACAGTCGTCCCGTCGCTC
>JAYTIB010000613.1:0-3961 GCA_043732205.1 Schlesneria sp.
GAATCCGCCGACACCGGACGATATCCTGCGACTGCTGCAGATTCCCGATGGTCCGAACGTGACGCTCGTGGTTGCCGAGCCGACCGTCGATACGCTGGACCCGCCGCGGTGGTTCGCCAATCTGGGAAACACCCCTGCGGCCCGATTGCATCATTGCCAGTATCAATGCACGGTCCAATACACGACCGCGCAAGGACTCCAGACGGTCGTGATCGATATCGATGACGATCACCTGATCCGGTTTGCCGGCTAGTGGCTAATCATTTAGGTCTCCCGCCGGGGCCGTGTTGTCGACACACCCTTTGGGAGTGCTGTGGCTCGACACAGCTTTGGAATTTTGGGCGCAGCCCTTTGGACCCGCGGCGGCTGATCACGCTCGTGGCGTCAAAAGAAAGTCGCTCCACGACAATTCCAAAGCTCCGTCAAGCCGGAGCACTCCCAAAGTAGGCGGAGTGGTGTAGGGTGCAGCCTATTCCACAACGACGACGGCCCGTTTCCACAACGCCTCAGACGCTGGCTGCTGCGGGGGGAGCGAGTGGATCAGATGGATGGGGATTCGTTGGCCGGCGAAGGGGGTCAGGTCGATGACTGCTTCGCGCCAGCCGTTGGTGCTGCCGGGGTCTTCGACGAGTTGTTCGAGCAGGCGTTGATTGTCGGCGCGGATGGTCAGGGACCAACGGTGGTTGGGGGTGTTGCCGAAGCGCAGGCGCAGCGTGGTTCTCTTGCCGGCCGGGACGGTGATGAACTGCATCAGGCGGACTTCGTGGGTGAGATCCACTTTGGCGGACATCACCGAGTTTTCTCCGCGCACGTCGCCGGGGATCAGTTGGAACCGGGGGCCGTAGTTCGATTCGGGGTGCCAGCCGGGAAGGACCAGGGCGAGGTCGATGAGTTGCGGCGTCGGATGACCGGGCAGCCAATCGCCGAAGGAGTTGTCTTCGATGGGACCGGGGACCAGCGGCGACGACGCGGTCAACTCGAACAGATCGCGTTTGGCTTCCTTGAAGCTCTGACCGGCCAGCGACCACCACTTGCCGGAGGCGGACAGGACCGGGCCGAGTTGGGCTTCGGGGCGTTCGAAGCCTTCGATCTGGGACTGGGCGACTTCGCGGCCGGTGTTCAGATCGAGCCACAACAGGTAAGCGCGCGACTTGCTCGGCGCGACGGTCACTCGTTGTGCGGCCACGACGAATCGATCGTCGGCTTGAAAGGCTTCGAGGCGCGAGTCGAGTCCGCGCGACCAGGCAACGTGGCCGTCATCAAGGTTGAGTGCGGTCATGCCGGCGGTGGTGTCGACGAGGACTCGTGCGCCGTGGTCGCCAGTACCGTGGACGCCGATGAGGCCGCGCAGTTCCGGCAGCGTGCGGCTCCAGATCTGGCGGCCGGTTTCCAAGTCCATGCAACTGACGGCGCGCACGCCGGGGACCGAGACCACCACGCGATCGCCGCGGATCACCGGTGCGGTGACGCGGAAGTCTTCGGCCAGTTCGTCGACTGCTTTCGGCAGCCACAGGTGACGGCGCAGCCAGTGGATTTCGCCCGCTCCGTCGAAGCAGGCCGAGATCCCGCCGAGTGAGCAGACCGCCAACCGGCCCGCGATGGTCAGTTGCGTCGCGTAGGACCGTTCGGCGGAATCGCGCAGCCGGAACAATGGTTGAGACGATGTGGCGGCACCGGACTCGAAATCAAAGCGCGTCCCTTCGACTTGAACCTGGTCATCGTCGACCCGCGCGAGTGTCAGCGCGAACAAACTGCCGTTCCAGAAGACGGGGTCGGAGATGACGTGCAGGTTGGGGCGCTGCTTCCACAGAACCTGTCCGTTGTCGGCATTCAAACAGGCGAGTTCGGTGCCTCCCTTGCCCAAACGCCGGACGAACAGACGGTCTCCGGCGACAAGCGGCGGCATCGGAGTGAACGGCATGGCATGCGCCTCGCCCTGTTCACTCCCCAGGGCTTGAGCCCATTGCTGCTGTCCGCCGGGCAGCATGTAGGCGTTCACTTGCAGGCGGTTGCTGACATAGATGCGCTTGTCATCGGCGACCGCGGCGAGTTGTTTTCCGAACGGGTCGCCGAACCGGTATTCGTAGCGGCCGGGATTCAATCCAGGCTGGCCGTCGAACGCGGCCCGGGTCTCGGCGCGATAGGCCATCGGCGACATCGTGGTGACCGGGGCGGCGTGTGGCTGATGAAAGCGCCGGACCGGTGACGGTCGCGCTGCCAGTGTCTTGACGAGCGAATCGAGTTCACCGGCCGAGATCGTGGCACCGCTCAATTCGATCGAATGCATGGGAGCGGGAGCGGCTTCGGGCAACGGTTTGCCGTTCAGAGCCAAGGCCAGTTGCAGGCGCGATTGCAGTCCTTCGCGCTGACGTGGCAGGCAGTGGGCCAATCCGAGCAGGAAGTGTTCTTCGGCGGACGGGAACCGCCCGGCGGAGAGATCGAGATCCCCGAGCCATTGATGGGCCTCGGCGGCAGCCTCGGTCCCGAAGAACTGCAGCGTGGCCGATTGCACGCCGCGCACGTCGCCGGATAGAACGGACTGTCGCACGCGGATGACTCCCAGCGGGCCGAATTTCTCCGTCATCAACTTCGCGAACTCGGGATGGATCTGCATCGCTGCTGCCACCGCGGTTGGCAGCGACACGAACAGTTGGCGATCGTCCATGTCGGGGAGCAAGCCCGGTCCGTCGAGGACGTTGATCGACATCACGATCCGGCAGGCGTCTTCGTAGGTTTGACCGGTCAGCGCCGACTGCAGTTCGGCGCGAACGTTGTAGGCTTCCTTGTTCCATTGCAGAGTGAGTGGATGCCGCCAAGAGGCGGGGATGATGCCGAGTTGTCCGTCATCGAGTTGCGGCGAGTTTTCGACCGCCATCGCCCGGACCCAGCGCGTTTGTCGGGACAGGATTTCGGCCTGATTCACGGGGATGAAGTCCGGGTGAGGACCGGCGTTCCAGAAGTTTGTCGACTGGCTGGTTTGCCAGGCATCGGGCCAGTCGCTGCGATACGCGGTCCGCAGCAACTCGCGCGTGGCCTGTCGTTCCCAGGCGAACCGCAGCTTGCTGATCGTCCACATGGGCGACCGCAGGATGGCCGGTCGCACGGTGGCCAACGGATGCGGATTCCCCGCCGCCGCGAGTTGTTCGGCGATCACTTCGTAATGACCGGCGATGGACTGCGCCGAAACTTCATCCCACGTGTCGCACAGCAAACCGGCTTCATCGAGCAGCAGCAACTTTTGAACGAGCGGAACATCGGACTGAATGGCGACCGCCACCAGTTGCTTGAGCAGTGCCGCAGCGGATTCGCGCGGCGGTCCCTGTGTGAGCGCAGAGACAACACAGGCTGTGATCCATTGTGTCAGGTCGACACCCGGAGGCGCGGCATCAATGGCACGGTGCGACCAGCGGACCGCGTCCTTCCATTCGTCGGCAGAGAACTGCGGGGCGAGCGCCACCAATCGCGGATCGGCCAGCGTCGTCAAGCCGGTCAATGAACGAACTTCCAAGTGAGCCAGTTTCAGAGACCGGGCCACCGGGCCGGGCAGACCGAACAGGCCGATGCTTCCGACGGCACCGGGCAGGTCGCGCGCGGGATTCTCGATCAGGTGTCCCCAATGGCGGCCGTCACCGCTGACGAGGACTTGCACGGTGCCCAGTCCCGCAACGACTTTGATCCACTGCGAACGGGTGTGATACGGCGGCGGGAACGCATTGACATCGAAGTTCGCCTGGTCGCGCACCTCACCGGGTCGCAGGATGCCGACTGTTGTCCGACCGGTGGCGGCATCCTTGAAGAAGCCAACGCGATGAATCGGTCGGCCGTCGGTGTCTCCCAGGAAGAGGCCCGTGCCGGGATCGGCCGCATCGACGCGGGCGATCACTTCGTACAAGCCGCGCTGGCCGAGCGGCAAGACCACGGTGCCGAGCTGGCCGAGCGGCAAGACCACGGTGCCGAGCTT
>JAYTIB010000614.1:0-10203 GCA_043732205.1 Schlesneria sp.
ACGCGCGTGGCACCGGCCCGTTCCAGCTTGTCGACCGCCTTTTCGTCACTCGCCCGCGCCACAATCTGCATCTTCTCGTTGAGCAGCCGGGCGGAGAGCACCACGTAGACGTTGTCGGCGTCAGTCGGCAGCACCGTGGTCAGCGCCTTCGCTTCGAGGATTCCGGCGGTCAGCAGGACTTCATCGTCAGTGGCGTCACCGACGAGGTGCAACCAGCCATGCTCGCGGCACACCGCGGCGAGACGTTCGCCATCCACATCGATGACGACGAACGGCTTGTTGCGCGAATGCAGGTATCGGCAAATCGTGACGCCCATCCGGCCGAAGCCGCAGACCACAAAATGATCCTTCAATCTCCTGATCGCGTGATCCATGGCCCGCCTCTCCCAATATCCCCGCAACTGCAAATTGACCAGCAAGTGCCCCAACTGCGACACACAATAGGTGAAGACCCCGATCCCCACCATCAGGTAACAGATGATGAAGAGCTTGGTCGACGGATTGA
Organism: Schlesneria sp.; assembly: GCA_043732205.1. Classification (GTDB taxonomy): domain Bacteria; phylum Planctomycetota; class Planctomycetia; order Planctomycetales; family Planctomycetaceae; genus Schlesneria. The sequence goes on from JAYTIB010000614.1 coordinate 506, forward strand.
GCTCGGTCTGCGCCGAGGCCGACAGTCCGACGGTCGTCATGATGATGACCGCCTCGTAGAAGCATTGCAGCCAGTCCCAGCCCTCGGTCAGCCGGAAGCAGCCGGCGCCCAGGATCAGGAATCCCAGCAGCAGCGCGATGATGACCAGCAGTTTTTTCATGGCGACGAAGATTCACGGGGAATGCTGCTTGGGATCGGCGCATCAAGGACCGTCGTAGCATGGACGCCTCGTCCGTGCGGGCCAATGCGACAGATCGCCACGTTTTGCCGCACGGACGAGGCGTCCATGCTACGGTTGATTCGCGCCCAATCTCGACGGTGATTCATGCGCCGCCTTCTACCGGACTCTTTCGAATCCCCATCAGCCAACGACTCAGCCTCGCCACCGGCAGATCGGGTTGCACAACCGCATCCGTCCGACCATGCCTTCCCAACACATTCGCGGCGGCAAGATAGCCGCTGCGGACGGCCCCTTCCATCGTGGCGGGCCAGCCCGTTTGAGTCCAATCTCCGGCGAGCTGCAGATTGGCCAGAGGCGACTGCTGTCGGGGCCGCAGTGCATCGACTCCCGGTACTGGTGAAAAGACGGAGCGGTGTTCGGTGACCTGACGCGAATGCAGCAGCCGCGCCGACGCGACCGCGGGCCAGACCGCCGACAGTTCACCAAGCACTTGATCCAGAATCGCCTCGCGCGACTGACCGGCCAACTCGCGGCTGGCGCTGATCACGATCTGATAGTAGTACCCCGGTTCCATTGCGGACGCCGACGATTTGAATGCTCGATCCGCGCCGCCCGACAAGGCCGTTCGATTGAACATCCACTGGCAGAGCCGATCGACAAACACCGCGTGCGGCAGTTCCGTGATCGGCCGGTCAAACCACAGATGCACGCTCGAGATCGGCGCGGCTTCCAGTTGCTCGATCCCGGACAAGTCCGGATGCGCGGCGAGCGACGGCGGCAGCACCGACAAGACTCGAAAGAACGGCAGCGCGACGATGAACTCGTCGCCGGTGATCAACTCGCCCGAACCCAGCCGGACGGCGGTGACTCGATCACCACCATTCAGTTCCAATCCTTCCACGGTGGCCTGCAACCGGATCTCCGACCCGCGCGAGGTCAGCCAGTCGGTCAGCCGTCCGCCGTACAGCTCTTCCAGCGGAACCGAAGGGATGTCAACCAGCCAGCCGTCGCGGTTCGCCAGAAACGTGTCGACGAAAACTTTTCTCGCGTGCCCAACATCGATCCGGTCGAGCGATTCACTGAGAGCGCTGACCAGGACAACATGCCAGAAGCGAGTGATCGCCGCGGGCGTCTGACCGTGGCGAATCAGCCACTCAGAAAACGGCAGCCCCCGTTCGTCGGGACGGATGCCGCGCGCGAGCGATCGCAAGCCCCGCCCCAGCGCCAGCTTGTCGCGCCAACTCAGATAACGGAGCCGCGCGAAAGCCCCAGCCAAGTGCAACGGTGCCGGCAACGCGCTGGCTGAGAACTCGTCGATCGCTCCGGTCGGGCCGACAAAATACAGAGTCTTCTCGGTGCGAAAGAACTCGGCCAAACCCGTCGTCTGGCAGAAATGCCGGAAGTTCGTGCAACAGCCCAGCGAGACGTGCTGACAGTTGTCGACGTCGGTTCCCGAAGTCGCGTCCGCAAACGAACTCGCCCTTCCCCCCAACCGCGGCCGGGACTCCAGCACCACGCACTTCAGCCCCCGCTCCGTGAGCGCCACAGCCGCGGCCAGGCCGGCCAGTCCGCCACCAACAATGATGATCCGCATGCTGCTCTGGCCGTTCGCCGACGCCGGCGCTTCATTGGTGTTCGAGTCGTCCTTGGGGCCGAAAGAATAGCGTGACACGCAACCCGTAGCCACGCGAGCCAGAGCGTGGGAAGCGTGAACGTGAGCGTCCGTCGCTCTGGCAAACGTGACGAAGTCGAACTGATTGAACCGCGGATTTCCCAGCGCGGTCATGCCGCAACCAAACGTAGACAGGAAAATGTGGGACAGGAAGATGTGAGTCACCTTCAGTTTTTTCTGCTCGGATATTCTTGTCTCAAATCTTCCTGTCGAAGTCTTCTTGACGGTCGTCGGCAAAAGAATGACTCCGAGCATTGATGACGACTCGCAGAGTTGCTTGACGCAAATCAAATCTTCGCGGCCGGACCAGATGCGAATCGTTAGTAGTGCGGATGACTCGAATCTCTGAATTCATCTGATCCGTGCCATCTGCGTCATCCGCGGTTCTGTCGATGCCTCATGCGGCCGGCCAATTGCGGAACGGATCTGCCGCACGGTACGCTTGTCCGCGATCTCGATCCGAATGCAGAGGTCGATTCATGTCCGTCTTCAATTCCAAGACCAAGTCGCCCCCCTCTTCGTTTCGCATCGCCGAACTCTGGGGAGGGATTCAGCGGGCGGCGCTGGAGTTCGTCTACCCGCCCACCTGCCTGCTGTGCCACGCTGAGATCACGGACACTGTCGACGATCACCAACCACACAATCACAATTCGTCCTTGTGCGCTGATTGCCTGGTCAAGCTGGCTGCTTCCGCGGGCCATGCGTGTCGACGTTGCGGCGCGCCGGTCGGACCGTTCACCATTGCCACCGACCATTGCATCCTGTGCCGTCGTGAAAACTTTGCGTTTGACGAAGTCGTCCGGTTGGGGCTGTATCGGAATGAGCTTCGTATCGCGTGTCTGAAGGCCAAGAACCCGGCGGGAGCGTTGCTCGCGCAGACGCTGGCCGATTTGCTGGTGGATGGCGGACAAGAGCCGCTGACCGCGCAGCCGTTTCAGACGGTGATGCCGGTTCCCGAACACTGGCTGAAGCGGATCGTGCGACCGCAGTATGCGGCCGAGACGATCGCGCGGCAGATTTCCACCCGGTTGAAGGTCCGGCTGGCGACCGGTATTCTCGCCAAAGCCCGCTGGACTCCGAAGCAGGCGAAGAGTCCGCCGGTTCAGCGCCGGCAACAGCAGCAGGATGCGTTTCGCGTGGTGGGAACCGGAGTGCGGGGACAATCGATTCTGCTGGTGGACGACATCCTGACCACCGGCGCGACGGCCGATGCCGCCGCGCGAGCGCTGAAACGGGCCGGGGCCAGTCGAGTCGTCGTGGCCGTGTTGGCAGTCAGTCCACCGCGAGTCTAAGGATGGGCGCATCAATTACTGTCGGGATGCGGTGAGAACCAGACGTAGCATGGACGCCTCGTCCGTGCGGCCAAATGTGGCCAACATGGGAATGGGGCCGCACGGACGAGGCGTCCATGCTACGACAGTCATTGATGCGCCGATCCTAACCGTGGGACAGGCTGCCAGTTCGTCCGACAACATTTGCAGTGATGCGTCCGCATCACGTGGGAGACATGTTCAGGTGCCATCGTCGCAGACAATCCGGATTGCCACCCGCGCCAGTCACCTGGCATTGTGGCAGGCGCATCACATTGCGGACCTGATCCGCCAAGCCGCGCCGTCCGTCACGGTGGAATTGGTCCATGTCTCGACCACCGGCGACCGCGATCAAACCGAACGCCTGCGAGACCTCGGCAGCCTCGGAGTCTTCACGCGCGAAGTGCAGAATGCCGTCTTGGACGGTCGCGCGGACATCGCCGTCCACAGCCTGAAGGATCTCCCCACCGAGTCTGTTCCCGGCTTGGTTCTCGCGGCCACTCCCACCCGCGGCGCGACAGCCGACGCTCTGGTCCTTCCGCTCGGCACCGCCGGTCCGGCCAGCATCCAATCACTTCCCGTCGGGGCTCGAGTGGGGACCGGCAGCCCGCGTCGCCAAGCCCAGTTGCGTTACCTGCGCAGCGATCTGGTCCTCAGCGAAGTTCGCGGCAACGTGGAGACTCGTGTGCGGAAACTGGATGAAGGAGACTACGACGCGCTCGTCCTCGCCACCGCCGGCCTGACACGTCTCGGCCTGGCCGCTCGCATTTCCTGTGAATTGGCTCCCCCCGAAATGTTTCCCGCCGTCAGCCAGGGAGCAGTCGGTGTTGAATGCCGGGCCGATGACGAATCGGTCCGACAACTCCTCGCCAACATCACCGACCAAGCGACACTCGCCGCAGCCACCGCCGAACGAAGCTTATTGAGCACCCTCCGCGCCGGCTGCCACGCGCCGCTCGGTGTTTCCACCACGATGCAGGGCGACGACCTGCAACTCGAAGCGGTGATCCTGCCCCACGATGGCTCGCACCGCTGGATGGCCTGTGCCTGTGCCCCGGTCGCCGACGCCGTGGCGCTTGGTCAGCAAGTGGCCCAACTGCTCCTCGCCCAGGGAGTGGACCGAGTGCTGCGCGGAACCGTGTGATCGGAGGCGAGTCGTTTAACCGCGTGGGCATCGCCCCGCGCGTGAGCGGTGATTCACGCTCAAAACACGCGGGGCGATGCCCACGCGGTTAAACGAACACATCTCACTCATGCCCGCGAGCAGTAGAAACCGCCTCACGTGGGACCGCGCGGGGCATAACGTCGGCCGAGATGCTCGGACAAGGCGGCGATCAACTTCTGGCGAGCGGCGCTGCGCGAGAACGTGTGATCCGCGTTGTCGATGAACGACAGATTCAAGCCGCCGCTGCGAAGCATCCGCCTGGCCTGCCGTCCGGCATGGTGGGTGAGAATGCTGTAACCGGGATCGGTCGTCGAGAAAAACATCGACAGGTGCCGCTGCAAGGCCACGACTTGTCTCAGGTCCGCGGTCAGATCTTCGGTTGCCGGGTGTGAGACGCACGACGCGCCGATCTGCCGGGTGGAACAGGCGGCATCCGCAGTTGCCTGCGGGCCAGATGACCGTGCCAGCCCCAGACGCCGGGCGACCAATCGCAACGCTCCCTGAACTCCAATGTGGCTGCGACCCGACAGCAGCTTCAGCCACTTGCCCGGTTGCAGCGCGGAACCGAGGTAGTAGTGCTGACAGATCAGCTCCCGCGTCGGCGCTGTTTCAATCGTCATGCCGTCGCGCCAGAAGAACGTCAGCGGATTGATCAGGATGCTTTCGATCAGATCGGGATCCGTGAGCTGTGCGGCCGACTGAAATGCCGCGTAGGCACCGGAACAGAGACCCAGCAACACGAACCGGCGCGAACCGGTCCGCTCGCGCAGGAACTGCAACGCGATCTCGATGTCGCGAAAAGCCGTTGCCGCGTACGAGTCATTCTCTGCGGCGATCTCTTCGGGCACGCTGTCTCCCAGACCGCACAGATCCAGACGCAGACAGCGAAAGCCCTGTGCCGAAAACGTCCGGGCCATCTCCACGGTCATCCGTCCCGGACCGATGCGATACGCCGCGCCGGCGTTCAGCAGGACGATCGTCGGCAGGTCATCGGCGCGCGCATCGAGCGGCTCACTGAGAATCCCAAACAGGTCCGGAGACTGACTGATCCGGCAGGCGGTTTCGCGAATGACGGTGTCGGCCACGGGGATGTCACTGTGGTCGGGCATCACCGCCGCGTCGCCGACAGTGATCTGTTGCTGTTCAACCACGGTCGATGCCTCGTCGGCAACGATTCGTTGATGCAGCCACGCGGCGATTTCGCGAATCGCCGTTGCGGGAAGTTGACCCTTGTGCGGTTCCACCAGCATCTGCGCCATGCCCGGCAGGCGTTGTTGTTCGACGGCGATGCCGCGTCCCGAGAAGTGATCCACGAGTCGCTGATCCGGCGGAGCCTCGTCGCGACCGACCAGCAGAATTCGTCGGCAGCGCGGCTTCGACTGAAAGAGGGCACACGTCGACAACGCGGCGGCCGTGTCGGGACTGAGTCGAAATCCGGCCGCTTCGATCACGTCCGTCGACTTGGCGTCCGGAGAACGGGCTTCGGAGAGCATGTCGATGACGTTCAACTCGCGGACGAAGGAGCGGCCGGTGGTCACCGGTGCCCACAGGACCAGGTTGTCAATCGCGTCGTCGTCGCTGTCGCCGTCGAGTGCCAGTGCGGCCAGTGTCGCGCCCAGACGCAGGCCGACGACACTGACACGCGAGCAACCGAGAACGGTCTTCATCCAGCGCACCGCTGTTCGGACGTTCGCCTGCCAGGTCGCGAGCCGATCGGGGTCCATGTCGTCACCCGCCGAGTCACCCGTGCCGTCCCAGTCGAATCGCAGAGTCGGGATCTGGTGGCCCGCAAGTTGATCGGCCAGATGCCGCAGTCCGCGGTGCGCGTGCAACTGCTCAAAGCCGATCGGCGGACAGACGATGACTCCGTGTTGGCAGGGTTGCGTGCGTGCTGAGTCGTGCAGCCAGGCGAAAAGCGGGTGGCCGGTTGACGGCAGGTAGAACGCGGTGCGCAGGACAGAATCGGGAAGGCGCTCCGTGAGCGCTGGTAGCGGACGGGCAAGAGTGCCCATCCTCCGGGGAATTTCGACGATGTCAGTGGTCATCGCGGGCACCTGCTACGTGGCTTTGGAACGGAACGAGACGACATGACTGGCATCCATGTTTAAGGCTTCGATCGCCGCCTTGAATGCGGGCGGCTGTGATGACTGCGCGCGAAACGTCACCGGCTTGGTGCGGTCGGGCGGCAGATGAAAATAGTTGTCGTCCGGCAGATAGCCCTTCGCGGCGACTTGAACGCCGTGCAGGAAACGATCGGATCGCAGCGTGATGCGGTATCGGCCGTCATCCACAACTTCCACCGCAGTCTCCAATACAACGGCCCGGTCCGCCGCGGGAACGGTTCGTCGGATGAAATGAATGGCTTCGCTGATCACTCGTCGCTCCGAGTCGAACCATGTCGCGACGACGACATCGTGGTGCGGCGGACCGAAACGGTAGGCATAGCTGACATCGTAGAAGCCTCCGAGAATCTCATCGGCGCTGATCGTCCGTCGCGATCGTCCGTCGAGACGAACCGCGATCTCCTGTTTGGCGACGACGACCTGCGGTTCCTTCAGCAGCAACACCTCCACCGTGCCGTCGCAGGCGTCGGCCGTTTCATTCATCAAGTGCAGGTGCAGTCCGTTCAGTCCCTCGTCGGTCAGCACCAACTGGCGGCTCTTCCACGTTCGCTTGAGGTCGTAGTACGCGGCCTTGGGCGTGCCGGTCGAATCGACGATGCCCCATCCCGCGGCCGGCCACAGATCCTTGTAGAACCAGACCAGGCCGCCGTGATTGTGACTGTGTCCGCTGCGCCATTCGGAGAACGCCTGCCGCATCATCTCGCCCGACACCAGCCGGCTCAGTTGCAGGTACTTCGGCATGTCCCACGATCGGAGCTGGACCGGGTCGACCTGGAACAAGTCACGCAAGTAATGATCGCGGACGTCCTCGAAGTCCCACCCCGCTCCGGTGTCGCGCGGGACTCGCCGCTTCCAGCGCGGATCATGGGTTGCCGTGTGCGCTCCCTGTGTGATCGCCTCGATCGTCGCGGCATCGGGAACGTTGGAAAACCCGAGGCATTCCGGAGTGAACTTCACATCCGAGCGGCGGATGTCCGACGTCGGCCGCAGATAGGCACCGACCCCGTAATAGTGGGTCAATCCCGTGTCGGGCTGAAACGGCAGCACGCCGCCGGTCGGGGTCGAGGGCACGTAGCCCGTCCCCGGATGGAGCCGCGCACAGAGCTCGGGCAACTGTTCGGCGAACCAACTGTTGCTCCAGAGTTCGCGCGGCATGCCGAGCATCGCGGCCTGTTGTTCGATCTCACTGTTGCCGCAGTACACCGCCACGCAGGGATGGGATGCCAGCCGCGTCAGTTGCCCGGTGACTTCGGCCACAACGTTGCTCCGGAACGACTCGTCGTCGACGGGATAGTCCATGTTGGCGAACATGAAGTCCTGCCAGACGAGAATGCCGAGCTCATCGCACAGGCGGTAGAAGGCATCGCTTTCGTAGACCATCGTGCCGCCGACGCGCAGCATGTTGACGCCGGCATCACGGGCCAGAGTCAGATCGTGCCGCAATTGTTCCGCCGTTCCCGACAGCGTCAGGATGTCGCTGACAGTCCAGCAGGCTCCGCGGCAATAGATCGGTTCGTGGTTGACCCGGATCTGGAATCCGTCGTCGCGGATGGTCTCCAGTTGGCGGAAGCCGACGGGCGACAGAGTCCAACGATGTTCCGTGCCGCCGGCATCAAGCACCAACTCGCAGTCATACAGAGCCGGCTGACCGTGGGTGTGCGGCCACCACGGTCGCGCGTCCGCGATGTGAATTTCACTGCGCAGTGCATATCCATCCGACTCGCGACTCAACTGGAGATTCGCGACATGCTCACCGACGCGCAGTGATACCCGCTGAATCGGACTGGCACACTGAACGCGGCCTGCGAACGCGACAACGCCCGTGGTCCCGTCCAGCCGCGGACGTAGATGCAGCGCGTGCGGAATGATCGGCCCCGTTTCGAGCCGGACGGCTCGCCAGGGACCGATCGCCGGAGCGGGTGGAGACCAACCGGGAATGCGCCCTTGCAACGTGGCCCGGTGCCAGCGCAGTTGCTGATTGTTGACGAGATTCGTCTTCCACCGCGGCCGCGGGCGCTTGCGTTTCAGGTCTTCTATGACCGATCGAAAGCCGATGACCAGTTCGTTCTCGGGGCGCAGCCGGGACGACACGTCGACGCAGTGGCTGCGAAACATGTTGTCGGTTGTCAGCAGCCGTTCGCCGTTCAGCCAGACTTCGGCCAACGTGGCGAGGCCGTCGAAATGCAGTCGCGCGGGATGCCGGCCGTCGCAGGCGCTGGAACGGAACGACGTCTGAAACCACCAGTCGTCCGCATCGATCTCCGGCGGCTGTTCGAAGGACCAGCGATCGTTCGCGGCCAGGACCGATGCGACCGTTCCGGGAACTGCGGCGGCGAGCCAGTCGGATTCGGCGGCGGCCAGTTGCGAGGGATCGGTGATGCTCCCCGGCCGATGGGCGCAGCACCGCCAGCGACTCAATGAGCCGTCCAGTGCGACCACGCTTTCGCCGGGTTCCGCCATCGCTTTGGACTGCGGAGATTCATCTCCGCGTTCCTTTCTCTACTTCGTAAGTCTCCAGCGGAGTGCCGTGGGACTCTGTTCGGCGCGGGTCTCCTGACCCCGCCGAAACGGCTGACCGAAGGTCTCGTTTTCTGTATTCAACACAAATGGCGGAGACCCGCATTTGGGGGACGGACGGTTTGGAAAACCGTCCTACGGCACGCTGATGCCGCCCCGCACCGACGTATCCAGTCGCGATGCCAGATAGTCCATCGCCGTCCGCCAGATGTCGGCCATGTCGTCGATTGGCGTCAGGCTGAGCGGCTTCTTGCGGGCCATCGCCCGTGCCAGTTGGAACTGCATCGTCTTGGCACCGGTCGCCAACAGGTTGAACGCATCCCGCGCCACGTCCAGACCGTCGACGTCGTGGGATTCCAACCAGCTCAGGTACAGGGCCGCCAGTTCAAAGCTGGCTCCGAACTGCCGCAGCGTGGCGAACGAGTACTGGTGAAAGACCTCCATCGATTCGTGGACCAGCCAGTCCATGTCCGCGGCGAAACGCGGCTTGAATTTCTCGAACGGGTTCGTTTCCGGCAGCCGCGACAACTGCTGTTTCAACAACGACAGCGAGATCTCGACGAGATCGCGGCCTGCCGCCGCGCGGTTCGGCCGCCTTTTGGCGATCTCGACGTACGGGGGCATCATCGCCGGATCGTGCGGACCGTCCAGTCGGAAGATGCGCACAAAATCATCGCCGTGCAATTCGTAGAAGCCCTGCGCGTGGAAATAGCCCAGCCGCTGATTGGCG
>JAYTIB010000615.1:0-3943 GCA_043732205.1 Schlesneria sp.
CCGCGATCCGCAAGACACCACTCAGTCGCATGGCCAAACAGCCAATGACGCTCGTTTCGAGGTAGATCGACGGTTTCATCGCGGTTTCCTTGGCTCTGCCCGGTGGCACGGTCGGTCTTGAGAGGCCGCGAACAGGGCCACCCCGCCCTTCCGCAAAGCGACTCCAGACCGGGCCACCCTGCCGTTTGACGTTTTTTGCACTCAACTGGACTGGAAGCTGCCAAAAATCTGCTCAATTTCTCGAAACGGATTGGGTTCAACAGACTTTGCGGCCCTGATGTAAAGCCGCTTGAGCGTGGCGTAGTCTTGCATGATGTCGGAGGCAAATCGCTTCAGAATAGGTCGTCCAGGTATGAGCGCTTTCCAGTCGTCATGGTCACGATTCAAGGCTTCGTCGATCGTCTGATGCTCCCGCCTGCACACTTCCTCGACTTCTGCTTGCCCAAGGAACGACATGCACCGACTTACCTCAGAATCTCGCTTGCTTTCCAAAAGCTTCAAGAGTTCCACCAAGTTCGCCTGATCGCAGCCCTTAGCCATCAAGTCAATGTTTCCAACACGTTGGCGAAACTGATTGGCAACCTTTAGCGACACCGCGTAGGAGACGTAGCTGCGAGCCAATCTACGCAAATGGTCCCTAACATTCGAAGCAACGCGGAGTTCATGCCCGACGGGCATCGCCAGATCTTCAAATACCTTCACCCACGTATTCTCATCGAGAAAATAGTTCTCCAGATGGTAGCGCGACAAAAAGCACAGTCGGCCCGATGGTGCCGCGCTCGCAGTGCCTCGCGCTGCCGAATCGCCATCGCAGAGCATGAAGAAATCGACTCCCCAAATGGTCTTGCTGAGGACCGTTTCTACAGCTCGTTGGAATCCGGAGATCGTCTCCTTTCCACCCGTTGGTACCAACACCAAGTCCGGGTAACGGGAACCGATAATGCTTCCGTACGCCTCCTTGTCCAGGCTGTTTCGTTCGCCCTCGATCAATACTATTTTTTTCCCGAGCGAAATGACCCCTACGGATTGGCCGAGTGCTCGCAACACGCTAGCAATGTCGTCGTTCTCTTCGACTTTCAGTGCTTGGTTTGCCCCGCTGGCCTGCGCCGGCGAAACAAAGACCACCGTTTGCTCGAGCGCCGCAGTAATGATTTCCGGTGAGTGCGTGCAAAACACGAACTGGTTTCGCTCGCCGACTTCTTGCAACGTTCTGAGCAACCGATAGCTGAGCTCTGGATGGAGGTGAAGCTCAGGTTCATCGAACACCACCACACAATCAGTGGGATTGCGCAACAGAAAGTCGAAGACGACGGTGACAACCTCTCGTTCGCCGGAACTTAGCTGAGAGAAATGGAGAGTCTGCCCATCCTGCTGGTATTGAATATTTTGCGTTTGCTCGTTGATGTCAAGCATCCGCTTTCCGGGCAGCAGGCGCGAGAATGCGTCCTTGAACCGGAGAATTGGATCTCCGAACTGGGCTAACTCTAGCGCTGCTCCTCCTGAACGTATCAGCTCAATTGCCTGATTGGCGATCTCTTCCTTTTGGCTTCGCACCTTGCGAATAAGAGCATGCACAACATCTTGAAATCGACCCTTCATCGACTGGAAGGAATAATTCCAGCCGACGTCTTCGTCAAAGGGATCAGCGAATTGCCAGTTCCAACTGTATGGCTGGATTTGCTCAAATGCGCGCGCCGAATCGAAGTTAAGAACGCCCCCTTTAAGTAATCCTCGCTTCTTCGGGCGTTGCAAGAAGGTGCGGAGCACTTGTGCCTCTTGCGGCACGTTCGTGTCGAGGGAGGTACGATTCCCCCAAGCAGCAATCTCTTCGGTGTTCGTTGCCGTCACCGTGACGGCAACGCCGCCTTCCGGTCGAGGATTTTGAAAGATCTGGAGTAGGGCATTCAGGAGAGTTGTTTTACCAACGCCGTTTGGTCCGGCGAAAACCACGACGTCGGTAAGGCCGTCAATCTCGAAACGCTTGATCGGCGCAACGTTCACAACAGAATAATGAGCGATTTTCATTTCGACCCCTCAACAACCAGCAAACACTAACAATCACCAAGGACGACTTCGTAGCTTTTCAAGAGTAACTTAGGGTGCGTGGGTCCGAAGTCGTTGACTGCCGATTACGGTGCCGCGCGACCGGTTCGCTGTCCGGCCCACTGCAATTGGTTGGCCTCCAAGGGCGGTTCGACCGGGCGTTCGTAATGGAGGGCGTAGTCGTAGCCGGCGCGGTCGTAGGGGGTGGTGAAGACGGTCTGCAAATCGAGCGTCACGTCCGGGTCGCCGTCGGTCAGCGGGATCGGGATGGGGGGCAGCGGGTGGGCCAGCGTCCACGAGTAGACCTCGGCCTGCGGCCTGCGTTCCACTCGCGACACAAACGCAAAGTAGTCTCCCGCCGGATGAGGCTCGACCGTCGGCAGCCGCTCGCCCCCGCGCAGCAGGTCGAGCTCCACCAGATGCGCCCGACCTCGCAATAACAAATTCCGTTGGGCGAGGTACTCGGCCCGCCCGTCGCGCGACGACTTGTTGGTCGGCGACAGCAGTTCGATCACGGTCACGGTTTCCTCGTTGTCGCGCCGGCGAATGACGAGGTACGGAATCTCAATCGGCTCGGTCATCGGCAGCGTGATGATTGTCGGTTCGAGCGCGACGGCAACGCCGCCGTCGTTGCTCTCCATCCAGCCATTGCCTCGAACAACCGAGACATCGGGTATGACGATCTTCACCGGAGTTCCGCCCTCTTTGGCGAGGTAGATGTCCTCTTCAACATCGACGACGTAGCGCGGTCGCATCTGAGGCATCAGTGCCTCCGCGATGGTGGCGATGAAGCAAGTGTGGAACCCTCTCCACTTCTGGCTCTCGATAAACGGGTCCATTCCGGGAAACGGCGACGGCATGTTGTGTTGTCTCCAAATCAAGTGGTATGACGAACGCTCGTCACTTTGGCCGACTCAAGGCTGCAATCCGCAGGCAAAATCCTACGCTTGGAGTTCCGCCAGTTCGGAGCGACCGGTGTAGAGGTCGATGTCGAATTGCAGGCGGCGGATTTCTTCTTCGGGGCCTTCGGCGAGCAGGGCGAATTGCTGGGGACTGACCGGGTACACGTCGCGTCGCAGGGCGGCGAGGGCGCGGTACATCCGTTCCAGTTGCTCCATCGACTGACTCAATTCCGCGTCGTTGGTAATCATGGCACCACCTTGAGGAGACCTTTGCGGCGATCCGGCTCGCCACGCACTTGTTGGAAGAACTCGATGTACTCGTCCAGTTCTTGCGAACCGGCGCGAGCCACCAGCAAATCGAATCCGTGACGCTTGCGCACCATTCTCCGTGACAGGACGTTGTACTCGAAGGGGCGCAAGTTCTGAGCAAGATCATGGCCTGCGGACAGGACCAAAACCAGATCAACGTCGTTTGGTTCCGCTTTGGCTGTCACGAAACTGCCATCAACGATCACCGACGTTGCCAATCCGCTCGACCGAACCTCGCCGAAGAATGCGACCAACTTCGCAAACAAAGCCGTGCGGCAATCCGATTTCTGAAATCGACCGAATCGATCTTCGAGGTCATTGAGTGAGCACTCATGAACGCCAGCGGGGAGGAATCCGTCGGCGTCCAAATCGGGGATGGGCATGGGCGTGATTCTCGAAATGACTTGGCGTTATCAGGCAGGTGGAACCGAACGAAGCCCCCTCACCCTAACCCTCTCCCCGCAGAGCCGGGGCGAGGGGACAAGAGGCTCCGCACTCGGAGAGTGCGGGCTGCGTTACGCGATGACATCGTGCAGCACCTTGCCTGCAACATCCGTGAGACGGAAATCTCGGCCGGCGTAGCGGTAGGTGAGGCGTTCGTGGTTCAGGCCGAGTTGGTGCAGGATGGTGGCGTGCAGGTCGTGGATGTGGACTCGGTTGTGGACGGCCTGGAAACCGAAGTCGTCGGT
>JAYTIB010000616.1:0-10149 GCA_043732205.1 Schlesneria sp.
TGATCCCCTGCGGCCAGTCGGGATCGACGAGCTTGTCGGCTTTCTTGTCCCTGCGGTTGACCCGGCGGGCGGTTCCGTCGATCGAGATGTTTTCCTGATAGGTTCCGGCAGCGACCTTGATCACCATCTGATCGTTGGACGCTCCGGTCGGCTCGAACCGGCGACGGACCACCTTCAGGGCATCGACGATCGTCTTGAATTCCCCTTTTTCACCGACAGTCACTTCGCGCTTGTCGGAGGGCCACGGTGGCAAGTTGGCAAGTGAGGACGGCCTCGGATTCGCGCCGCCGCCAAACCAGCCCAGGGCGTAGCCCGCAATCAGCAACAACACGACGACGCCACCCCCGATCCCGGCCATCACGGGAACCGGCAGAGGCATCTTCCCCGAACCGGGTGACTTGGGCTTGGCCTTGGGTTTGGGTTTGGGTTTGGGCGGGACAGGTGTCGGAGCCGGCGCGGGTGCCGCGGGTTGGGTGTTGATGATCGGCTGAGTTGTGGCTGTGGAAATCGCACCGAAATCGGGGAACGTGAGTTCAGTCGCAGGCTCAGTCGCAGGCTCGGCGGTTGCGAACGTCGGCTCTTTCAATTTCACGCTGGATGGCGGCTTGAGGTGTGGCGGCGCGGACGCGGAAATGATGGTGGATTGCGACGGCACTTGTCGGGAAGCCGGTGCCGGTGCAACAGGCTGCTTCGGCGACGAGCCCGCCGCGGGCCGGGTGGAAACGTTCTGCGAGTCGGACAGTGCCGCGAAGAAGTTCGACAACTCCGAATTCTCCGCGACCGGTTCGGGCGTCGACACCGCCGGTGGCGGCGCGAATTGTTGCGGCGGTGCCGGGACAACCGCGGAGTGGGACACTGCCGCAGGCTGAACCGCCACTGGTGCCACAACCGGCGCAGCCACCGGCATGGCCATGACCGGTTGGGCGACGGGAACGTTCATTCGCTCATTGGAAGTCTCCGAAGAGCGCGTTCCGAAGATTCCCGAATGAGCCGTTCGCCAATTCAGATCGGCGTTCGAGTCGATCCACGCGAACAGGGCATCCGCGTTCTCTTGGGCGGTCGAATACCGATCCTCGGCCTTCTTGGCCATCATCTTGCGGAGGATCGCCGCCAGCGACGGTGGCATGTCCTTCCGCAGCGACTCCACGGCCGGCGGCGTCTTCGTCTGATGAGCCATCAACCGCTGAGCCAGCGTTCCCTCTGTAAACGGGGGGCGTCCCGTCAGCAGGAAGTACATCGTGCAGCCGAGACCGTAAATATCGGCGCGGGCATCCACCGTGTGACTGTCGAGCGCCTGCTCGGGAGCCAGATAATCCGCGGTTCCCAGCACCTTTTCATCGTGGCGGATCGTGAGCGCGTCTTCATCCTCGTCCCCGGTGAAGAACCGGGCCAGTCCCAGATCGAGAACCTTCACGACGCCGTTCGGATCGACCAGCAGGTTGCCCGGCTTCACGTCACGATGAACCATTCCCGCTTCGTGGGCATGCTGCAGACCCAGCGCCGCCTGCCGGATGTACTCGGCGGTGTCACAGAATCCGAGCACTCCCTGGTTTTGCACCAGTTCCTGCAGGCTGAATCCCTCGACGTATTCCATCACCAGAAAGTGAATCTCGTTGTCGCGATCCACTTGGTGGTCGACATCGTAGGCCCGGACGATGTTGGGATGATCGAGTGACGCGACCGCCTGGGCTTCGCGGTGAAACCGTGCCAGATACGACGAGTCGGTGACTCGCTTTGTCGGCAGCACCTTGAGCGCGCAGCGGCGGCGCATCAGCACATGTTCGGCGAGATAGACGGAACTCATGCCGCCCTTGCCGAGGAGCGACAGCAGGCGGTACTTGCCGAGAAAGTAACCCTTGTGCTTTCCCTGCAACAGCTTGTCGGACTGCCAGCGGGTGATGACGCCGTTGGCCACCAGGAAGTCCGCCAGCTTGGGCGAGTCGTCGGGCCTGCCTCCTTTGGCCGTGTAGTCCGCGACCGATCGCTGCAACCGGTCTGTTTCGATCAGACCGCTCTTCTTGAGCACTGCGACGAAGGTCTCGACATTAAGCTTGCTGGACATCGATGGTTGTGCCTGCCGCGACCCGGCGAGTTGTTGGATGGTGTCCCCGCGGACTGTTCAACCCGGTCTCTGCCCTTCAGTACCGATGCTTCCCTGCGACGACCAGCGAACCCTGTTCAATCCGATGCGACCACTTTCAGATCCGATGTGACGACTTTCAGAAACGGGTTCCCGAACCACTGGTCAGGCTGCAACGCGATTGCGTAAGCTACCGTCCGATTCGCGGGGTTTCCAGTCTCTGTTTGTGTCACGCGGCGCGGATTGCGATCTTCGCCGCTGGGAACTTGCGGTGTGGACCCCGTTCGAAGAAATCAGTCGTCCGATTTTGGAGAATCATGATCGACTTGAACGAGTCCGCACGGACCTTGAAGAACGAACGATTCGCCACCGCGGGGTCGATCACACTCGGACTGGGGCTCGTTCTGATCCTGGCGCGTGCCTTGGAAACGGCCTTTGGAATTCCGGGTCTGCCGCGATCGTGGTATCAGAACGACTGGCTATGGTGGCTGGTGGGACTGGTGGGCATCGGCCTTGGATCGCGACTGCTCATCCGGTCGGAATCATTCGATCCCGGCGAAACTTGGAAGCCGAGCCAGCCGGGACGGCGATTTCACGAACTGGTGCTGTACACGCGCGACGGCTGCCATCTGTGCGACGACGCGGCGGAAATCCTCCAACACCACCGCCGCTGGTTGCCACCACCGACGCTGATCAATGTCGATTCCGATCCGAAACTGGTCGACCAGTTCGGCACCTGCGTCCCGGTCGTTGCGCTGGATGGAAAAGTCCGCTTTCGGGGTCATGTCAACGAAGCACTGCTGCGCCGGTTGATCGAAGGGACGCCACCCGTCCCGCTGTGAATTCCACGGCGTCTCCCGGTCACTGCGAATTCCGCTCTGGAGTTCGACTCGATAAGATGTCGCCCGCCACAGACTGCCAACTCCCGATGGATCGACACGACCTCCCAGTGAAATAGACGGACTCTTTGTAATGACAGCCTCATCGCGCATCCTGATCGCCGACGACAACCTGCAAAACTGCGAACTGCTGGACGCCTACCTGGCCGACGAGCCGTATGAAATCGCGATGACCCACGACGGCCAGGAGACGCTGAACAAGGTTGCTTCGTTTCAGCCCGACCTGATCCTGTTGGACATCATGATGCCCAAGCTCAGCGGCTACGAAGTCTGCAAGCGGCTGCGCGCCGACGCCGCCACGCGCGACATCCCGATCCTGATGGTCACGGCGCTGAACGAACTCGGAGACATCGAACGCGCCGTCCAAGCCGGAGCCGACGACTTCCTCACCAAGCCCGTCCACCGGCTCGAACTGACCACGCGCGTCCGCTCGCTGCTTCGAGTGCGGCACCTGACCAATCAACGCGACCGCCTGCTCGCGTACCTCGAAGAAGTGGACGGAGAAGCGGTGAAGTCGCTCGGTTTGAAGTAGCCTGTGCGCGGCACGGGATGATTCCTTGTTTAGCCCCAACGCCAACGGCGTGGGAGCGAACAAGGCTGAACCGTTGATCGCGCGCACGCCGTTGGCGTGGCGGCTAAACGTCTCTCATCAGGCCGCATTGGTTATAAACAGAGCGTCCAACAGGAGCCCGTCATGCCGACTGCTGCTGTTTCCTCCGATGTCCCAAACCTCGCTGGCGAGCGATGGTCTGTCCCCGCCACCGAGTGTTGGGGATACGTGCAGAATCCCTCGACCGGCGAGGCGATCGCGCGCGTGCCGATGTGCGGTGCGAAGGAAGTTGACGAGGTCGTCCGCGCGGCGCGGCTGGCGTTCGAATCGTGGTCGCGAGTCCCCGCGCCCGTGCGCGCCTCGAAGCTGTTCGCGTTCAAATCGCAGTTGGAATCGCACTTCGACGAACTGGCCGCACTCGTCACGCGCGAGAACGGCAAGACACTGGACGAGGCGCGCGGCGACGTGCGGCGCGGCATCGAAGTGGTCGACTTCGCCTGTGGCATCGCGCATCTCAGCAAGGGCGAAACGCTGCCGCAATTGGCCGACAACATCGACGGCCTGACGATGCGCGAACCGATCGGCGTTTGTGTCGGCATCACGCCGTTCAACTTCCCCGCGATGGTCCCGTTGTGGATGTTTCCCCTCGCCATCGCCTGCGGCAACAGTTTCATTCTGAAGCCGAGCGAGAAAGTTCCGCTGACGGCGGTCCGCATGGCCGAGCTGGCTCTGGTGGCCGGGATTCCGCCCGGAGTTCTCAATGTAGTCCACGGAGGCGCCGCTGCCGTCGATGCGCTGCTGGCTCATCCGGATGTCGCCGCCATCAGCTTCGTCGGCTCGACCAAAGTCGCCGAGCATGTCTATGTCACCGGCTGCCGTCACGGCAAGCGGGTTCAAGCGGCTGGCGGTGCCAAGAACGTGATGATCGTGATGCCCGATGCCGATCCGACTCCAACCGTCCGGGCGATCATGGGAGCGGCCTATGGTTGTGCCGGTCAGCGGTGCATGGCCGGTTCGATCCTGATGGGAATCGGCGATGCCGCAGCGAGCGTGCGCGATCGCGTGGCCGCCGCCATCGATCAACTCGTGATCGATGACACGAGCGTCAATCCCCGAGCCGAGATGGGGCCGGTCATTGATGCCGCCGCCCGCAGCCGCATCCAACAGACCATCGATCGGGGAACGTCCGAGGGAGCCAGACTCGTGCGCGGCGGCTCTGGATCGATCCGCGATCGGGGGCACTTCGTTGCCCCGACACTGTTTGAACAGGCGCGGCCCGAGATGGCGATCGCCCAGGAGGAAATCTTCGGCCCGGTGCTGACGATGCTGCATCCGCGGGATCTGGACGAGGCGATTGCCTGGACCAACCGCGGCACCTTCGGCAATGGAGCCGTCCTGTTCACCAGCAACGGTGGTGCCGCCCGGCAGTTCACTCGTGAGATCGCCTGCGGCATGGTCGGAATCAACGTTGGCGTTCCCGCTCCGATGGCGGTGTTCGCGTTCTCCGGTTGGAATCGGTCGTTCTTCGGCGACCTGCATGTGCAGGGGCTCGAGGGGATCCTGTTCTACACCCGCCAGAAAATCGTGCTCTCCCGCTGGGACAACACCTACCGGCGCGAACAGGGGTGGTGATCATGTCCGACCAGTTTCACGTTCCGTCGACGATCCTGATCGGCGGCGGAGTCCGGCGCGAGGCCGCTTCGCAACTGCGGCGTTTGGGTGTTGAACGAGTGCTGCTGGTGACGGACGCCGGCATGATGCGGTTGGGTTCCGCGAACGAAATCGCGGGCCTGCTGACAGACGCCGGTTTGCACGTGACGATCTTTGACGGCGTGCAATCGGACCCGACCGATCGCAACGTGCAGGCGGGTCTGTCGCTGTTTCACGAACAGGGTTGTCAGGGGATCGTCGCCGTGGGAGGGGGCTCACCGATCGATGCCGCCAAGGCGATCAGCGCGCTGACCGTCAATCCGCCGCCGCTGTCGCAATACGCCGGATACCACAAGCTGCCGCGCGCCGGTGCGCCGCTCGTGGCGATTCCCACGACCGCCGGAACCGGCAGTGAAGCGACCAAAGTGGCGGTCATCACCGACACCGACCGCGACGTGAAGATGATGATCCTGAGTGTGAATCTGTTGCCGCAGGACGCTCTCGTCGACTACGAACTGTCACTGTCGATGCCGCCGGACCTGACGGCGGCTGTCGGTGTCGACACATTGACGCACGGGATTGAAGCGTATGTTTCGCGCAAGGCGCACGGCATGACCGACCCGCTCGCGCTGTCGTGCATCGAGCTTGTGTCGCGGCATCTGCGAACGGCGCATGCCGAGCCCGCGAACCACGCGGCGCGGGCGGGGATGATGCTGGCGGCGTGTCAGGGAGGAATGGCCTTTGCCAACAGCAGCGTGTGCCTGGTCCACGGCATGAGTCGCCCAATCGGGGCGCTGTTTCATGTGCCGCACGGCCTGTCGAACGCAGTGCTACTCCCCACAGTCACGCGGTACTCGTGGTCATCCGCACCCACTCGATACGCCACGGTCGCACGCCTGCTCGGCGCCTGCCCTCAGCAAACCGGCGACCACACCGCGGCGCTGTCACTCGTCGCGGCTCTCGAACAATTGAACCGCGATCTAAACGTCCCCCGGTTGCGTGAGTGCCGCGGCGTCGATGAAGCCCGGTTCCGATCACAACTCGGCAAGATGGCGGATGACGCCCTGGCCTCGGGCAGCCCCCAGAACAACCCGCGCGTGCCGACCCGCGATGAGATCATCGCGCTGTATGAAGAGGCGTGGTAAGGCGAGCGGCAGGCATACCAATACAAGCACGC
The DNA here is from genome assembly GCA_043732205.1 of Schlesneria sp. Classification (GTDB taxonomy): domain Bacteria; phylum Planctomycetota; class Planctomycetia; order Planctomycetales; family Planctomycetaceae; genus Schlesneria. The sequence goes on from JAYTIB010000616.1 coordinate 6,357, forward strand.
AGCGCAAGCAAGTGAGTGAGTTGTCAGGCACACTCACTTGCGCATCGTGCTTGTAGGTGGGCAAGCTTCCAACTGCCGCTCGCCTATGGATCGCGACTCCGCGCCCCCCGGTTCCCATCCGCGCCCTCTGTGCAACTAACGTTTTGATTTTGCGCGGCACGCGAAGAATGCCCGGATAGCGAAACAGAATCCGGCCCCGTTCAAGAAGACAAGGATGACAGAAAGATTGATGACAGAAACATGACGGAAGACGGCGATGACCGCGATGGGGATGTCATTTTTCTGTCCCCAATGTTTCTGTCTAAATCCTTTGGTTCCGGCCGTAGGCCGGGCTGCGAAATCCGCGGTTCGTCACATCTCACGCCGCGCGGCGTGAGCGGCGGCGAGTGGTGTAGATCCAGGCGTTTCCCTGTTTGCCGACGACGTCGATCGCGCCGGTCTTCTTGAGGCAATACGCCATCTTCTGCGCGAGCCAGCGGGGGATCTCGGCATGCAGCGCCAAATCGCCCGTGGTGAACTTCGCGGGCAGCGTCGCGGGGAGCAACTTGCGCAGATCGGCGGCGGTTTTCAGCCGCTTGGTCGACACGATGTCGACCAGCAGGCGGTCTTCCACGCGAAAGTCGGGGCCGCGCCGTCGGCGTCGCACGCGGGTGATGCGGTGTTCCTCCTGCGTCGTCAACACGACTTCGAGTGTCAGGCGGGGATGGGGAAAGACGCTGACGAAGTGGACCAGATCCTCGAACAGATGCAGCACCGTTTCGCGCGTCGGGCTGTACCGCGCCGAGACAACCTCACCTCCGGGCCGATCGCGGCGGATCAGGAACTTACGGCTGATCAGCGGCTTGACCACGACGACGCGATGCCGCTCCAGCAGCGAACGGACCTTGTCACGCAGCGCGGCCAGCGAGGCCTGCTGGATTTCGAACAGCCTTCCGCGAACGACGGCATCAATGCGATACCCGTCGACCTGCACCTCGACGTCCGCGGCCGGACCGCCGTAGAGCATTTTCAACTGGCGGTGGAGGGAGGATTCCATGGGAATGCAGGAGTCAGAATTCAGGAGGCAGGAGGCAGAGAGAACTCCTGACCGCGTGTGAATCTTTCAAGTTCAATGGCGGTCCGCCAAAAGATGTAGCGTTGGCTTTAGCCAACGCGGTACGACATCTTGCGTGGGTTGAAACCCACGCCACAAAGGCTCTCACGCTGCGGCGGGTTGTGACGCGGCGGTCTCGGCGGCGAGGACTTCTGTGACGAGGGCGCCGTAGTCGATCGCGCCGGAGCTCTTGGCGGCGTAATCAAAGATGGATTGGCCGAAGCTGGGGGCTTCGGCCAGCTTGATGTTTCGCCGGATCCGGCTGTCGAAGATGCGGGCCTTGTACCACGGAGCCTGCGGGTCGCTCTGTTCCAGGAACCGCATCAGGTCGTCCGTGATGTCGGCGGCGAGTCGGGTGCCGGTTTCATACAGGCAGAGGATGATGCCGCTGACTTTCAACTCGCGGTTCAGCCGGCGCTTCACGAGTGCCGTGGTCTCGAACAACTTCGACAATCCCTGCAGCGCGAGGAAGTGCGGTTGCAGCGGGATGAAGACTTCCTTCGCCGCCGTCAGTGCGTTGATCGTCAGCACACCCAGCGACGGCGGGCAGTCCATGATGACGTAGTCGAACGGTTGGGTCTGGGCCAATTGCTCGATCGCGCCGCGCAGGATCAGTTCGCGACCGGGGGCGTCCACCAGTTCGATTTCCGTGGCGGCCAGATCGAGATCTGACGGGACGACCCACAGGTTGTCGACCGCCAGTTGCTTGACCTCGGCCAGCGTCTTCTTGCCCGCGAACATGTCGTACACGGTCGGCGTCTGACCGAAGGCGTCGACACCGAGATGCAGCGACGAGTGGCCCTGGGGATCGAGATCGATCAGGCAGACGGATCGGCCCTGCTTGGCGAGTCCGGCGGCGAGGTTCACGCTGGTGGTCGTCTTGCCGACGCCACCCTTTTGATTCATCACACAAATGCTGCGCATCGGGCGTCCTTTCCCGGAGAATCCAGTCGCGCCGGGACGGGGCCGGGCCAGTCCTCAAAGCGGGCGGGAATGTACCCGAACCCCGCGATCACCGAAAGGCGAATTCAGCTCGCTCTCCGCAGTGGACATCCGAAGCGCGAGGTTCACACCGACCGTAGGCATGGCAGAACGATGGGGGCAGAACGATCCAAACAGAAGCATCACAATTCATGGACATCGCAAACGCGGCCATCAATCATGTTGCCAAGTGCCTCGCACGCGGCCCGCAGGAATGGGCTCATGGGCGAACGGCAGATGAAAGTTTGCCCACATACAAGCACGATGCGCAAGATACAAGCACGAAGCGCAAGCGAGTGTGTCTGGAAACTCACTCGCTTGCGCCGCGTTGTCTGGAAACTCACTCGCTTGCGCATCGTTGTCTGGAAACTCACTCGCTTGCGCATCGTGCTTGTAAGCCTATTCCTGCCACTGGCCTTATCGTTCAGCCAGGCGAACACGGCTCGACAGGCACTGCGCCCTGCTGAAATCCGGTCGGTCGGACAGCCACTCAGTCGAACAGATAGCTGACCGATTCGTTGCGATGGATGCGCCGGATCGCTTCGCCCAGCAGCGGTGCGACGGACACGATGCGGATGTTCGGCAGCATCTGTTCCGGACGGAGCGGCAGGCTGTTGGTCACGACGATCTCGACGATCGGGATCTCACCCAAGCGCTGTGCGGCCTGACCGCAAAAGACCGCGTGCGTCGCCCCGACGTAGATGCGGCTGGCTCCGTGTTGCTGGACGGTCTTGACCGCGCCCGCCATCGAGCCGCCGGTCGTGATCATGTCGTCGAAAATGATGCACGTCTTGCCATCGATCGGACCGCCGATCAGGTTGGCTTGGTGGGTTTCAAACGCATTCGCCCGCCGCTTGTCGACGATCGCAAAGCTGCCCCCCAGATGTTCCACATGCTGCAGCGAACGCTTGATGCTCCCTTCATCTGGGCTGACGATTACCAAGTTTTCCTTGGGCAGATTCAGCGAACGGAAGTAGTCGTCCAAGATCGGTGACGCATACAAGTGATCGACCGGACAGTCGAAGAAACCCTGGATTTGGGCGGCGTGCAAGTCCATTGCGAGAACGCGGTCGGCCCCCGCCTTGGTGATCAGGTTGGCGACCAGCTTCGCGGTGATCGGCACGCGACCCATGTCCTTGCGGTCCTGCCGGGCATAGCCGTAGTAGGGCAACACGGCGGTGATCCGCGCGGCGCTGGCCCGCTTGCAGGTGTCGATCAGGATCAGCAGTTCCATCAGGTTTTCGTTGACCGACGGACCGGTCGGCTGAACGAGGAACACGTCCCGCCCCCGGACGTTCTGATCGAGACGGACAGAGATTTCTCCGTCGGGGAAATTTCCCAACTCGACCGCGCCCAGGCCGATCCCCAGATACGTGGCGATTTCGGCGGCGAGTTTCGGGTTCGCGCGGCCACTGAGAATGCAGAGTTCGTCGTGCATGAATTGGCTGCTGGACCGGTCGTTGGCGGGGGAAAAAGAGGCCGTCAAAGCGGGCGGCATTTTCAGTCAAGCCCCGCGCAAACGCAAGCCGCCCAACGGAGTTTGTTTCATCGAGATGCCAAATGCCGGAGTGGGGAATCGTGAATCGGCAAATGAGTGCGTTGCGCAGAGCGAACGTGAGAGAAAACCTACTGTAGTCCCGTCGCTCCGTAGACGGGACGTCCCGTCGGCGGAGCGACGGGACTACAGTAGGTTTTATCTCACGTTCGCTCTGCGCAACG
>JAYTIB010000617.1:0-10144 GCA_043732205.1 Schlesneria sp.
CGTTCGAGAAATTATTGTCGTGGATCGCTCCGCGATCCAACGTTCTGATCGCGGAGCGATCAGCGACAATGCGACAGTTAATTCTCGAACGGTCCTAACAATTCGCTTCAGGTCTGGCCGCGCAGATTTGATTTGCGTCAAGCAGCTCTGCGAGTCGCCATCAAAGCTCGGAGTCATTCTTTTGCCGACGCCCGTCAAGAAGACTTCGACAGGAAGATTTGGGACAAGAATATCCGAGCAGAAAAACCCGAAGTTCGCTCATATCTTCCTGTCGCACATTTTCCTGTCTACGTTTGGTTGCGGTATGACCGCGCTGGGTTTTCCGTGGTGAATGATCCGGGTTACGGCTGTCGGTGCTGACAAACGATGCCGTCGACCGGTCCTACTTGTTGCCGCGCGCCACCGGCTTTTGTGGATTGAGCAACTCGGCATCCTTGAGGCCGGCGCTGGGACGCACCGCGCCGCCGACGCCGAGCAGTTCGGGGTTCCGCGCCACCTTGTCGCTGAACTCGCGCAGATCGCGCAGGACCGGCTCGACGTTGCGCAGCAGGACGGCCAGCGACTGGGACGACCGGTCGAGGTTGTCGTACAGCGACGGGTCGGTCGCGAACTTTTGCAGCGAACCCTCCTTCGAATTCACCAGCCTTGCGAACCGGTTCATTTCCCCCATCAGTTGGTCGAGATTGGTCAGGCTGCTGTCGAGCTTCGCGACCATTTGTTCGCCCCGCTTGCCGACCGGTTCGGTGACCTGCGTCAGGTTCACCAGGTTCTTGTTCACGCTCTCCAGGACCAGCCGGGTGGACGCCACGGCCCCGCGCGTTTCCGCGATCGTCTTTTGAGTCTCATTCACCAGCTTGGGCATCGCCACCAGCGTGTCATGCAGCGCCTGCTGGGCTTCCGGATCGCCGACGACTTTGTTCGCCGACTTCAGCAACTCGTTGACCTGCGTCATCGTTCCCGTGAACTGATGCAGCGCTTCGGCGGCGCGTTCGACGACCTGGTCGAGATCCCCCCGCTTCGTCTCCATCAGCCCGTTCACGTTCTTCGCCACGAGTTGCCATTCCTGGCTGGTGGCGGTGATGGAGTCGATCAGTTCGATCGCGCGCCCTTCCATCCGCTGGACCATCTCCAGCGGATCGACCGCCAGTTGGCCGTCCATGCGCGACCCGGGTTTCATCAGTTCTTTCGCCCGGCCGGCGGTGATGTCGATGCAGGTCTCACCGAGGATCGAGCGGACGATCACGGCGCGGCTGTCGCTGGGGATCATCACCCCTTCGCGCACGAAGACTGAGACGACGACGCCGCCCCGTCTGTCGTCGAGTTGAATCTGTCGCACAGTCCCGACGGTCAGTCCGCTGAAGGTGACCGGCGCGGTCGGATACAGCCCCGATGCCGATTCAAAGTGGATCGCCAGCGCGTACCGTTTCTGGGCGAACTGCTTCAAGTCTCCGAACTCATAGACCAGCCAGCCGCCGATCGCGAGGGCGACCATGACCAGCAAGCCGATCCGAAACTGAAGCTGCCTTTCCGAAGCCATGTCCAACATCCTTATCTTGACCGGCCGACTTCAACACGATGTTTCGCACAGGGCGAGAGCCGTTGCGAAGCGGAATCAAAAGTAACCCGAAGCGTGAGCGAGGGACGATTCCACGCGGGAACTCCCGACGCCCTCGCTGACGCTGCGGGTTACTGATGATCGTATTCATCTACGCGGCGTACATCTCCTTGAGCCTCGCGCCCGCTTCGCCGCGCACGAAGCTGGTGACCCGCACATCATCGCTTTCAAACGCCTCGTCGGGCGGACCTTCAAAGATCACCTGCGGTTGATCGGGTCCGACACGGTTCAGCGGATACAGCATGACGACGCGGTCGGCCACGCGGCGGACCGTGTGCATGTCATGCGTCACGACCACGCTGGTCACTTTGCGTCGGGCCTGTGTTTGCAGGATCAGTTCGTTGATCACGTCGCTCATGACTGGATCGAGCCCCGTGGTCGGCTCGTCGTAGAAGACGACGTCGGGTGACATGGCCAGAGCCCGCGCCAGGCCGACACGTTTCTTCATCCCACCCGACAAGTCCGACGGTCGCTTGTCGCCCACGGCGGCGGCCAAGCCGACTTCGCGCAGCCGTTCCAGCACCACGTCGCGGATCTGCGACTCCTTCAATTCCGTGTTCTCGCGCAGACCGAACGCGACGTTTTCGAAGACGTTCATGCTGTCGAACAGCGCCGCCCCCTGAAACAGATAGCCGAACCGCAGCCGGTCGCGACGCAGTTCGCGCGCGGATCGGTTCCGGACCGGCCGGCCGTCCCACTGGACTTCGCCGCGCGTCGGTTCAAGCAGCCCCGCCAACAGCTTCGTGGTGACGCTCTTCCCGCAGCCGCTCTCGCCGATCAACACCAGCGTTTCGCCGCGGCAGACTTCGATCGACACGTCCTGCAACACGCGCTGCGATCCAAACTCCATGCTGATCCCCCGCAGTTCCAGCACGGGAACCGGCGCGGTTGTCTTCGGTGGTGTGATCGGCGCGGGTGAGTTCACGGGCAGAGGATCCGAATCGGGACGATCACAAACACCGAGGCACGGCTCTGACAAGCGTGCATCACACGACCTGAATGCCCAGCGCCCACAGCAGCCGGAACACGTTGTTCAACAGGATGACGAGGACCAGGTCCAGCACCAGGATCGCGATGAAGGAACAGACGAACGAGTCGGTCGCGGCGCGGCCGACCCCTTCCGCCCCCGAGCCGCAATGAAATCCGCGATGGCAGGCGATGATCGAGATCGCCGCTCCAAAAAACATGCTCTTCATCACACCCGACACCACGTCAAACGCCGTGATGAACTGCTGCGAATACAGCCAGAAGAAGTGATCGCTGACTCCCAGCAACTGCACGCTGACGACCCAGCCGCCAAACATTCCGACTCCGTCGGCGATCAGAGTCAGAACCGGAATCAGCGAGAAGCAGGCCAGGAATCGCGGCACCACGAGATACGAAATCGGGTCGGCTCCGAGTGCCTTGAGCGCGTCGATCTGCTCGGTCACCCGCATCGTGCCGATTTCGGCCGCCATCGCGCAACCGACCCGCCCCGCCAGCATCGTCGCCGCCAGAACCGGCCCCAATTCCTTGACCAGGGAAACATTGATGACCGAGCCGATGCGGCTTTCCAATCGGTAGGTGCGCAGAGTGTCATACGACTGCACGGCCAGCACCATGCCGATGAACAACCCGGTGACCGCGATCACCGGCACGCTGCGAACGCCGACCTCGTACATCACGGGCCACAAGACCCGCGAACGGGGCATGCGGACCAACAGGCCACCGAGGGTCAGGAACAGGAAGCGGGTCAGATCGCCGGTCGCAATGATCAGATTGCTGACGGCACGCCCCACGGTGTGGATCGGTGTCGGATCGGAATTGATGAGGGACGCGGACATCAGCGGCTCCAGACGGTTTCGAAGTCGGGCGATCTAGTAGCGGATTTCGCCGATTGGGGCGAGACCAATCCGGCAGGTCGGACTCCTTTGGGGCGACACCAAATCCGCTGGCAAGCTTGGAGGCTGCGCGGCAACAACGTCCGTGAGTTGCGTGTCGCGAAGCGACCGTTGTCCGTTCGCTCCAGTTCGGGCACCGTGGCTACGGTCGTTGGGCTGGGGGAGAGCTTGAATGCCTCCGTTGGACGAGTGAGATGTCAGGCGTTCGCCCCAGTTCGAAAGCCCTCCTCATTCGCGCTCCTTTTGATTCGCGCGGAAATCGTTTTGGTCCGCGCGAATCAAAAGGAGCGCGCAGGGGAAGGCGAAGCCGTGAACCCCGAGCCGTGGCAAGGAGACACCGCTCGCGTTGCGGCACACCGTGCAATTCTCGGAAGCAGAAAATGCACAGTCGCTTAGTGTCGGGAAGATGTTGTCAATGAGTCCCGCTTCGGGAGCGATTGCAAAATGCCAATTGGTAATTGCAAATTGCAAAATAAAGAAGCGGCCGAAGACCCGCGACGAATCCCCCATCTTCCAATTTGCAATTTGCAATTACCAATTTGCAATGGCCTTCCGTCGGCGAACTTCACGGGGCTCAGATGGAGCCTCGCCCGACACTACACCTGCGGTCGGACGGTTTGTTAGACTGCCACCCGCGTTTGGCCAACCTGCCGTTCCATCCTCAAGGAGTCTGCCACGATGATTCGTACCGTTGGTCTGTGTCTGGTGATGAGTGGAGTGTTTGCTTCGATCGCGTCCTCGCAGGAGAAGGCACCGCCGACCGACGCTGAAAAAGCGGCGATGGCGGAAATTCGCAAGGCCGGTGGACAGGTGATGGAACTCGCCCAAAACGACGCGCGACTCGATGTGGCGTTTCATCTGGCCGACGGCAAGATCGAAGACGCGCAACTGGCCCCGCTGAAGAATCTGCCGAAGCTGGCTCAACTGAACGTGCGCGGCAAGGAGATCACCGATGCGGGCCTCGTCCACATCAAGGATTCGAAGGGACTGGTTCGCCTGCACCTGGAGCGGACCAAGGTGACCGATGCCGGGCTGGAACAGCTCAAGGGCTTGGAAAGTCTGGAGTACCTGAACCTGTACGGGACCGCCGTCACGGATGCGGGATTGAAACCTCTGGAAGCGCTGAAGAAACTCAAGCGGCTGTACCTGTGGGAAACCAAGGTGACCGACGCCGGCGTGGCCGCGCTGAAGGCCGCCCTCCCCGAACTTCAAATCGTGCGCGGCGTCGAACCGGCCAAGCCGGCGGAAGCCAAGCCCGAAGAGAAGAAACCAGAAGAGAAGAAAGAGGAGAAGAAGTAACCGGCGAGGCCGTCAACAACACACCGATTCCACACCTGACAAGGCTCGGGGAATGGACGAACTGCAAATTCTTCCGCCCAGTTCGTGCGATGGATGCGGGGCCTGCTGCGTGGGAATCGGGTCGCCGGTCATGCTCTATGCCTCGCGGCCGGAGTACGCCGAGCCGCATCCGTTTCGCCCCGCCAACCTGCCGCGGGAACTGATCGACGAAATCAACTTTCATTTCTCGGGACTGCGGCGCGGCCACGAACCGCAGGAGAGTTGCCTGTGGTTCGATCACGACACACGATTGTGCCAGCACCACGAATTCCGGCCGCAGGTCTGTCGAGACTACGAGCTTGCTGGTCGCGAGTGCCTGAGACGGCGACGCGAAGCCGTGCTGGCTGGCGAACCATTTCCCGTTCGACAGTAGGACGGTTTTTCAAACCGTCCGCTTACCGGATTGCTGTAGCACGGACGCCTCGTCCGTGCGTCCATCGATATCGGTGGTTTCGCACGGACGAGGCGTCCGTGCTACGGGGCAAATGAAAGTTGTTCGACCACGACGCCACGCGGCCAATCGGCTGAAGAGTGACCGCCTCCAAGGCCTTGCCAGCGGCATCCTTCATCTCACCGTTCCGTCCGCCTACAATCATGCCCCCGGAAAACTCCTTCCTGCGAGACTCATCATGCTGCGTGTCGGTGCTGTCGGTTGCTGTTCGGTCCTGCTCCTTGCGGCGTGGTCGCTCCCCCTGCGGGGTGAGGCTTTGCCCACAGCACTGCCCGAGGCGAAGGCCCGGTTGCTGGAGGACGTGAAATACCTGGCGTCGGACGAACTCGAAGGCCGCGGGGTCGGAACCAACGGCCTGACTGTCGCCGGCGGTTTTGTCCGTGATCAGTTTGCCAAGGCCGGGCTGGCCGTCGACCGCAGTGTCGGCGGAGCGTTTCAAAAGTTCGAACTGACCACCGGCGCGAAACTGACCGAACCGAATTCGCTGCAGTTTCTCGGGCCGAACAATGAAACCATCGAACTGAAGATGGGCGAGGACTTCGAGGTCTGCTCGTTCGCCGGCACGGGGCCGTTCGATGCAGAGGTCGTCTTCTGCGGATACGGCGTCGAATCGAAGGACGACGGCTACGACGACTTCGCCGGAGTGGACGTGGCCGGCAAGGTGATCGTCGTCATGCGGCGCACGCCGCGCCAGGCGGACGTCAAGGCCGCGCATTCATTGATGCGGCACGCCGACTTGAGGTCGAAGATGAATCAGGCGGTGGCGCACAAGGCCGCTGCCGTCCTGTTCGTGAACGACGCGTACGCCGGTCGCAAGGCGGTGGAAAAGCGCCGCGAGGATCTCGTCAAGGCGAATGAAAAGGTCGTGGCAGCGGCCGAGCAACTTGTCGCCACGGAACCGGCCAACCCCGACAAGCAGACTGAGTCGCGCAACGCGCTGACCGCCGCCGTGAACCAGTTGAAGTCGGTGCGTCAGAGCAACACGACCGCCAACGACGACGCGCTGATGAAATTCGGCTACGCCGGTCACGGTGACACCAAACCGCTGCCGCCCGCATTCCATGTCACCCAAAAGCTGGCCGACAAACTGCTGAGTGGACTCGGCAAGAAACTCGAAGAACTGGAGTCGGCGATCGACCAGGACTTCAAGCCGCGCACCGCCGTGATCCCCGGCTGGAAAGTTCGCGGGACGTTGTCGATGGAAAAGGTGCGGTCCGAAGTCTTCAACGTGATCGGCGTCATCGACGGCGACGGTCCGCTGGCCGATGAGACCGTCGTGATCGGAGCACACTACGACCACGTGGGGCGCGGCGGACAGAACTCGGCTGCACCCGGTTCGACGGATGTCCACAACGGAGCCGATGACAATGCCTCGGGAACGGTCGCGTTGATCGAACTGGCCCGCCGGTTCGCCAAGGCCGCCGAAACGAAAAAGCCCGCCCGGCGAATCGTGTTCATCGCGTTCACCGGCGAGGAACTCGGCTTGCTCGGCTCGGCCCGCTACTGCAAGGAACCGCTGTTCCCGCTCGAAAAGACCGTCGCCATGTTCAACATGGACATGGTCGGTCGCCTGAAAGAGGACAACAAGCTCATCGTCTACGGCACGGGAACCAGCCCGCGCTGGGAACCGGACCTGAAGCAGTTCAACGGCGATGATGGCTTCAAGCTGATCTTCAAACCGGAAGGTTTCGGACCGAGCGATCATTCGTCGTTCTATGCGAAGAAGATCCCGGTGCTGCATTTCTTCACCGGTGAGCACCCCGACTATCACCGCCCCGGCGACGACTGGGACAAGCTCAACATCGACGGAATCGCCCGCGTGGTCAATCTGCTGGAGAAGGTGGCCACCGCCACGATCGAATCGTCGGAACGGCCGCAGTATGTCGAGGTGAAAGGAACGGCCCAGCCGACGCGCGGCGGCACCCGACCCTACGTGGGGACGATCCCTGAATTCGGCAATGAGGAACCCGGCTATGCGATCAGTGGTGCCGCCCCCGGCAGTCCCGCGGACAAGGGGGGGCTCAAGGCTGGCGATCGCATCGTGAAACTCGGCGGCAACCCGGTCACCGGCTTGGACGACTTCGATGTCGCCCTCCGAAAATTCAAGGCGGGCGATCAAGTCGACGTGATTGTGATTCGCGACAAGCAGGAAGTCTCACTGAAAGTGACGTTGGATCCACCACGTAATTAAGATCGTCGTGCCATGAACAAACTGACGCCCGGTATCGTGATGCCTGTTCGGCTCATCGGATTCGTCGTCGTGCTCTGCCTGGCGACCGGCTGCGGAGGCGGCAAGCCGCAGACGCCCCAGACGAAGGTCGTTCCCCAGACGATACCGGCCGCCAATCCCAATCCCCCTGCCAACGCCGCCAAACCCAAGGCGGCGGTCGCGAACAAGCCGGCGAATGATCCCAAGGCGAAGCCGTTGCCCCCCGGCACCGACCCGCGTTCCGTGTTCGAAGTCGCTGCCGTCAACCAGCCCTTGGAAGTTGGTCCGAAGAGCGCGCTGGTTGACGATCAGTTCGTCGTCGAAGCGGGGCAGCGCGGCGTCGATTCAACGCGCCTGGTCGTCGCCAGCGTCGAAGCGGTTGCCAAGGGGAGTCCCAAGAAGGGCCTCTCGCTGCCCACCGGATTCGTCGCCCTGCCGGACGCGGGTTACTCCGAAGACGGCCTGCCGCTGCGGATTCGTTGTGAGAAGACCGGCTCCGTCATGGCCGTCGTGCCGGGCGGCGTCGCGCATGTCGGCACGAACTCCGGACCCTCTGAATGTCAGCCCGAATTCTCGGTGCATGTCGACACGTTCTACATGGATCTGTTTGAAGTCACGGTCGAGCAGTTCGAGGTCTACCGGCAGGATTTGAAGGACAAGAAGAAGCCGGTCCCCACGATGACGAACCCGACCGCCGCGCAGCGCACTCCGGTGCTGGGTGTCGCCTGGGGAGTCGCCCAGTTGTACGCCCGCTGGGCCGGCATGGACCTGCCGACCGAGGCGGAATTTGAAAAGGCATCGCGCGGTCCCAACAGCCTGCGAACACCGTGGGGCGACAGCCGCGCCATCTGGCCCAACAAGCGGACCCCCGACACGCTGACGACCGTTGGAGCGTACTCCAGTGACATGAGTCCCTACGGCACCTACGACCTCGCCGGCAACGCGAGGGAATGGTGTGCCGACATCTATTCCGACCACGCCCACCGCGACGCAGTCAGTTCGAGTGGCCAGGCCCCCCACAACTGGCCGGGCCCCAAAAAGGTCGCCAACGGCAACCTGCGCGTGGTCAAAGGCAACGGCCCCGACTGGTCCGCCTGGCACCGCCAAGGCCGCGAGATCGGCAAGGCCCACCCCGACGTCGGCTTCCGCTGCGTCCTGCGCATCATCACCCCCGAACCCAAAGCCGGAACGTAGCCGCCGTCTCGGAAGCGGGGGACTCGCGATGCGCCTGGCAGATCGACCTGTCGTCCCGTCGCTCCGTCGGCGGGACGTGCTCCAGCGAGCATCCCCGCACACGTGTCGGCGCTACTGGCCCCGTTCGTACTGAATGAGTTCGTCGGTTTCCGCATTGAGGGTCACCGTCAGGCCGCCGCCGCACACGACGCAGCCGGGAGTGGGAAGGGGCGCGAAATGGATCGTGCAAATCCCCTGAGACACGGACGCGGTGACGTCCATCGTCTCCACGTGATAGCCCAACTCGCGAGCGGTTCGGAGTGCGGTTTGGATTCCACGGACGAGTTGGGTGTCGTAATCGGGTGCAGCGGCAACGCTCATGGTTTCGGCTCCTCGGTTCCGAGTTTCAGCACTTCGGCGGTGCGTCCCACGACGGTCACCAAACCGTCATTGTCAATGTGATAGATCGTCTCACGACTGATGACGAACTGATGCGTTCCCATCGTTTCAGGGTAATCTTTCGAGAGGCGAATGTCTTGAGGACTGGGTTCCTGCCGCCATTCTTTTCCAACGTTGGGGTGAGTGTGAAAGCTGCCGATGATTTCCTGTCCCTGATACAGTCCGTTTGGGCAGAGCGGATAACTCAGCGAATCGCGGGCGGACGACGGCAGCCGGATCACCGTGATGAGACCGGATTGAGAATCTCGAACCACGAATCCCCCCTGTTCGCTGGGTCGCGAGCCGCCCACATCGCTCTCGACATACGCCTGGCGCATGCCAGCGATCACACTCTGATGACCGAGCAAATCGCGCAAAGAGGGTTTGTCGCTCATCAATCGCCCCGCACTTCTGGAATCCCAACCAGCACGTCACAGTCTGTCACACGGTGCTCTTACGTGAAAGGGTTCTTCGACTTGTCTGATCGCCACTAGCGGACCGCATGCGTCTCAGGGCACGTCACTTGTATTGAGCGCGGGAGCCGGCTTGGGCTTCGCGGGGGCCGGATTTGAGGCGGGTGAACCAGTCGCACGAACGCCCACGGGTTGCCGAGCCGTCGGCCGTGACGGCATTCGAGCAGATCGAGGAACGCGCTGCGGCGGCGGTGCCGTTGCACCACCCTTTAGGAGTGCGGTGGCTCGACACCGCTTTCACATTTTGGGATTTTGCGCCTTCACCTGCCGACCGCCGCTCAAACGGGAAACAGAAGAAAAATGCCAAAGCGGTGTCGAGCCACCGCACTCCAAAATGGCCGTTACGGCAGCCGAGCGGATTAGGAAACGCGATGGCGTTGTCGGGCGGCTTGACCGGTGGGGGTTGGTCCGGCATAAGGAGGTGGACCGACGCCGCGGCCCGTGGCGGCTCGGTGCGCGTCCCGACCAGAACGGAGAATCGTGTGGCCTCGTCCCCCGTGAAACCTCCCCCTCTTTCGCCGAGTCAACTCGCGGAACTCCTCGCCCGCGCCCGGGACGAGCAGTGGT
>JAYTIB010000618.1:0-3938 GCA_043732205.1 Schlesneria sp.
TTCCGTGATGGAACTGCCCCGTGCATTCCGTCCGCCTCCGGCCTGATTGGTCCATCCCTCAACGCTCCGAATTCAACTTGCCGGCGGCGTCACGATGACGCGCAGGCACTTTTGGGAAACGATCAGAAATGGACACGGAAGAATTCTTGCCATTGGTTTTGCGGGCTCAGACGGGCGATCGGGAAGCATTCGGCGAATTGGTCGTGATGTTCGAACCGACCGTCTTTGCGATCGCGTTGCGCCGGTTGCGGAACCAGGCGGAAGCGGCCGAGTTGACGCAGGACGTGTTGATCCAGGCCCTGCGGAAGCTTTCGCAATTGCGCGAGCCCGAACGATTCCCGGGCTGGTTGCGGCGGATCACGGTCCGGTTGGCGATCAACCGGACCGTGCGGCGTCCGCCCACGTCGAACCGGGATCCCGAGGTTTTGGGAAACATCGATTGCGAACGGTATTCACCGCTGGATGCCGCGTTGTCCGTGGAACAGGCTGCGCATGTTTGGGGCGGCTTGAAGCGGCTTCGGGAACTCGATCGGTCCACGTTGGTCGCCTTCTATTTCGACGGCCAGTCGTTGATCGAAATGAGCGATCGTTTCCGCAGCCCGGTCGGCACGATCAAGCGGCGGTTGCACACGGCTCGCCTCCGGTTGCGTGAGGAACTCGCGCACCTGCAATTGGTGTGAACCGTCATTCACAGCCACGGGCTTCGAACATTTCGGAGCCCGTGGCTTTTTCGTAGACTGAGCCGTCGCTCGGCACCGGCGATGTTCCCACCCTTCGCGGGTCATGGAACGAAAGATTCGCGAGCGGGAAAGAGACCCATCACCATGCCTTCGGAGAATCCCTATCGCGTCGCCGTGGCTGTCGTCATGGTCCTCACCGTGACGGTGACCGCCTACCACCGCGTTCAGGCCGCGTCGTCAGGCGAACGGATTTCGCATAAGGAGGAGGGCTGTCTCTTCGCCATCGTACTTCGGCTCGGCGGTGCTTTCGTTTGGATGAGCACCTTTGCCTACCTGCTCTTTCCAGTGTCGATTCAATGGGCGAGCGTTCCGCTGCCCGCGTGGGTCCGATGGACCGCGGCCACCGCCGGCGCGCTCTGCTCGCTGCTGATGTATTGGACGCTTTCGAGCCTGGGCAAGAACCTGACCGACACCGTTGTCACCCGGGCGGCGGCAACTCTGGTGACGCATGGTCCGTACCGCTGGGTGCGGCATCCGTTTTATGTCACCGCCGCGCTGCTCATGGCCTCGGTGACTGTGCTGTCAGCGAACTGGCTGATTGGCGTGAGCAGCCTTCTCGTTCTGGCACTGCTCGCCGTGCGGACACCGAAAGAGGAGCAAATGCTGATCGAACGATTCGGCCAACAGTACCGGGACTACATGGCGAGGACGGGACGATTCATTCCTCGGATGTGACGCGACGGATCGGCGCATCAATGACAGTCGGGATTCGGCGAGAACCAGCCGTAGCACGGACGCCTCGTCCGTGCGGCCAAATGTGGCCAACAGGGGATTTGGGCCGCACGGACGAGGCGTCCACTACGCCAGTCAATGACACGCCGATCCTAACGGTCGTGCCCAAGACGGCGGTCGCTCCCAGTCTCCTTTTCGAATCTGACGTGATCAGCTTTCGATCGGCATGCAGCCATCCGCGAATGGTCGACATGGATCGCCGGGCTACAATCCCGCCAAGGAACCACTTCGTCACCATGCCATCAGATACTTCCCAGCGACCAGCCGCCGACTCCGACATCCACTTGTCTGATTGCCAGTGGCTGGTCTTCGATGCGGTGGGAACATTGATTGACCCCGATCCGACGGTGGCGGTGGCCTACCATTCTGTGGGATCGCGGTTTGGATCGCAGTTCCGCGTTGAGGATGTCGGTCCGCGGTTTCGCGCCGCCTTTCGTGGCAGCGAACTCGACGGATTCCCCGGCGGTCCACCAGCGGCGGGACGCGGGATCACGAGTGACGCGATCGAGGAAGCCCGCTGGCGGTGGATCGTGCGACAGGTCTTTTCCGATGTCCGCGACCAGGAAGGCTGCTTTCGTGAGTTGTGGGATCACTTCGCACGTCCCTCGTCGTGGCGGTGCTTTGCCGATGTGGGGGATGCGCTCGCGCAGTTCGCCCAGGCCGGATACAAACTGGCGATCGCCTCCAACTTTGACATCCGCCTGCATTCGGTCTGCGATTTTCTTCCGGCCATGCGCCCCATCGGACGTCGAGTCGTCTCGGCGACGGTCGGCTTTCGCAAGCCGGCGCCCGAGTTCTATGCCGCGGTGATTCAAGCCTGCGGCTGCGATCCCCGCCAGATCCTGATGATCGGCGACAATCACGAATACGTCGTGCTGGCACCGCGGGCGACCGGCTTGCAAGCGCTGCACTTGGATCGCAGCCGTCCGTCCGGCGGCACCGACCGATTGACATCGCTGACAGAACTGGCCGAAAGACTGAGCGGACAGGCGCGACAAATCGGTCGCACATGACCGGGCGTTTCGACTGCTGGCTGCTGTCTCGTCCGTGGCAATCACCGATATCCACGGCTAACATCACAACCTGAAAAGCAACTCGTCACTTTCGGGGAACCGGCCATGAATCAGTGGATGCGGGCGATCAGTTTGAGCCTTGTTGTCAGTGTGTCGCACGCCGCATTCGCGGCCGGGGTCGTGACGATCGCGGGCACCGGCAACGACGAATACTCGGGCGACGGCGGACCGGCTCTGAAGGCGGCTATCGGCCAACCGTTCGGCTTGGAGATCGGTCCCGATGGAGCCCTGTATTTTTGCGAGTACTCCAATCACATCGTCCGCCGGATGGATCTCAAGACCACGACGCTCTCGACCGTGGCCGGCACCGGACGCAAGGCCGGATACGCGGGCGACGGTGGTCCCGCCACCAAGGCCCTGATGAACCAGCCGCACGAACTGCGGTTCGATGGCGACGGAAACTATTTCATCTCGGACATGCTCGCCCAAGCGGTGCGCCGGGTCGACGGCAAGACCGGCGTCATGACCAGTGTTGCGGGGACGGGCAAGGCGGGCTTTGGCGGTGACGGAGGACCGGCGGTTCAGGCACTGGTCGACCTGCCGATCTCCGTCGTCCTTGATCACAACAAGGGGCTGTTGATCTGCGACATCAAGAACCACCGTGTCCGGCGGGTCGACCTGACCACGGGAATCATCTCCACATTCGCGGGCACCGGCGAGAAGAAGGGGACTTCGGACGGTGCTTCGATCGAAGGGACGGCCTTGAACGGCCCGCGCACTCTGGCGGTCGAGGCCGACGGCAATGTGATCATCGTGCTGCGCGAAGGAAACGCCGTCTATCGGGCCAACCTGAAAACAAGAACGCTGCATCACGTCGCGGGAACCGGCAAGTCGGGCTTCTCGGGCGACGGCGGTGATGCGAAGCAGGCCCAACTGGCGGGGCCCAAGGGTGTCGCCGTCGACAACGAGGGAAACATCCTGCTCTGCGACACCGAAAACCACAGCATTCGCATCATTCGCAAGAACGGTCAGATCGACACGCTGATCGGTGACGGCAAGGCCGGCGACGGCCCCGAGGGCGATCCGAAAAAGTGCCGCCTCAACCGCCCGCACGGCGTCCACGTCGACAAGGACGGTTCGATCTACATTGGCGACAGCGGCAACAACAAAGTCCGCAAGCTGACCAAGTAGCCGTCATCGTCACTCGATTCGGGGCCGCGCGAGTCATCATTCCATCACGGCGGGTGAAGTTGACGAAGCTCTCCGATCCACTCGCACGTCGTTGTGCTTCAAGCCGACGACGACGAAGTGATCTCAACCGGAACCTTGGCGGGCGAGTCAATGGCACGGACTTTACTAACCCTTAAACAAGCAGCCCTCATTGGTTTTTTTGTATCGTGCGCGAGCGCGTACCTCGAGCGTGCCGAGGTTGTCGGTGTTGGATTCGGCGGTG